>JAUSBK010000001.1:300000-509538 GCA_030652115.1 Coriobacteriia bacterium
TCGGGCGCGTTCGTCTATCTCGAGGTCCGCAAGGTCCACGCCCTTGAAGAGGACGCGGCCTTTGGTCACCTGGTAGCCAGGCATGCCGACGATCGTATTGAGCAAGGTCGACTTGCCGCCGCCGTTGGGGCCGAGCAGGACGTGGGTCTCGCCCTCATTGATGGTGAGATCGACGCCGCGCAAGATCTCACGGTCGCCAACGGAGACGTGCAGGTCTTCGATCTGCAGCAGGGGTACGGGCTGCTCTGAGGCCATCGGTCACCTCGGTTCACTGGTCGTGGGGTCTGACAGGTCATACTACCGTTTAGCGGGGATGAGATGCGGCACAACTGTAGCAGTATGCGCCCAACGTTATACCCCTAGGGGGTATAACCCAACCAACACCGGTCGAGCCGAGGGAGGCGAGTGATGGAACGCAGGGGAGCGGACTCGCCCGCCGCCGCCGCTCTCGCGTTGTTCGGACGTCGTGTGTCGGAACACTATCGCGATCAGGGGCGCGATCTGCCCTGGCGCCGGACCAACGACCCGTACGCGGTGCTCGTCTCGGAAGTCATGCTCCAGCAGACGCAGGTGAGCCGCGTCGTTCCCAAGTACGCAGAGTTCCTCGAGACGTTCCCCACGGTCGAGGCGCTGGCCACGGCGCCGCTCGATGAGCTGCTGCGTGTCTGGCGCGGCCTCGGCTACAACCGGCGCGCACTCAACCTCAAGCGAGCAGCCGAGGTGATCCTCGCGGAGAACGGCGGTCGTGTGCCGGACACGCTCGACGGCCTCACCGCGCTCCCCGGCATCGGTCATGCCACGGCCGCTCAGGTCCTCGCGTTCGCGTTCGATGTCGGCGTTCCGTTCATCGAGACGAACATCCGCAGCGTCTTCCTGCACGAGTTCTTCGGCGATGCCGAGGACGTGCCGGACGCCGCGATCCTGCCGCTCGTAGAGGCGACCCTTCCTGCCGAGGGCGCGCGCGAGTGGTTCTGGGCGCTCATGGACTACGGCACGCACCTCAAGGCGACGCTGCCCAATCCCTCGCGCCGCAGCCGCCATCACGTCCAGCAGGGTCGCTTCGAGGGGTCGAACCGCCAGCTGCGCGGGCGGCTGCTCGTGGCGCTTGCCGAAGACGCCGGGAGTGCGGCCGGGTCCCACGGGCTCGCCGCCGACGTGCTCGCCGGGATCGTCCGCTTCGACCCGGAGCGCGTTTCGGCCGCACTTGCGGCGCTTCAGTCGGAGGGCTTCGTCGTCTCCGAGGACGGCCGCTGGCGCATCGGCTGAACGCCGGTGATGCGTGCGGCATCGCGTTCGAGGATGCGCGCTGCCTCGTCCACGGGCAGGTTGTGGCTCGCAGCGATGCGCGCTGCGTCGTCGCTTTCCACCCGGAGTGCGCGCGTCCCGTCGGGAAGATACGCGGTCTTGAACCGCGCGGTGCCGAGCGAGGTCTCGACCTCGGCCACATCGCGCTCCACGAGCCGACGAGCAGCCGGCATCAGGCGCACGCCGAGCGTACCGGTCTCGGCGATCACCCGGTCGGCGAGACGCGCTGCATCGGCCGCGGGCGCAAGGGCCGAGAGCAGCGAGGCCGCCCGCCCCTTCTTCATCACGATGGGCGTCTGCCAGACGTCGAGCGCGCCTGCTTGCCGCAGCCGCTCCGAGGCCACGGCGAGCTCCTCGGGCGTGAGGTGGTCGATGTTGGTCTCGAGCACGACAACGTCCTCGGCATCCGACGCAGGCGGCAGTGGCTCGCCGAGGAGCAGGCGGCAGATGTTGGGAGTTCCGAAGTCGCGCGTTCCGCACCCGATGCCCACGCGGCGGAGCGTCATCGGCGGAAGGACGCCGAAGCCTGTGGCGAACGTGGCGAGCAGCGCCGCTCCGGTGGGGGTGGTGAGCTCCCCGGGTGCGGTGCCCGGCACGACGGGCATGCCGCGTAGCAGGAGCGCTGTGGCGGGCGCAGGCACCGGCAGCTCGCCGTGCTCGGTCATCACCGTGCCGCTGCCCACTGCTACCGGCGAAGCGACGAGGTCGAGCACTCCCAGGTGATAGAGCGCGAGCGACACGCCGAGGATGTCGGCGATGGTGTCGGCTGCCCCGATCTCGTGGAAGTGGACGTCCTGGGGCTCCACACCATGCACCCGCGCCTCGGCGCCTGCGAGGATGCCGAGCGCGTGGAGCGCGCCGTCGGCCACCTGTGCGGGGAACTCGGCTGCGGCGATGAGGTCAGTCAGCTCGAGTGAGTTGCGGCGGGGCGCGGCGGGCTCCTCAACGTGGATGCCGATGCCGCTGATGTCGTGCGAGCTGCATTCGTGCGCGGACACGCGCACGGTGCCGAGGCCGAGCGTCTGGAGCGCATCGCCGAGGATCGCCGGGTCGAACCCGGCATCGACGAGCGCGCCGAGCAGCTTGTCGCCCGAGACGCCCGTGGAGCAGTCGAGGTACGCGATCACCCCTCCTGCGCCACCATCTGGTTGATGCGGCTTGCCATGGCCGCCGCGCCGAAGCCGTTGTCGATATTCACGACCGCCATACCCGAGGCGCAGGCGTTGAGCATGCCGAGCAGCGCCGCAATGCCGCCGAGGTTCGCCCCGTAGCCCACCGAGGTGGGGACAGCGATGACCGGGCAGCAGACGAGCCCGGTGATGAGCGAAGGCAGCGCGCCCTCCATGCCTGCAACCGCGATGATCGCCTTGGCGTCGCGCAGCAGCTCCTCATGGGCGAGCAGCCGGTGAACGCCCGCCACACCCACGTCGTAGAGGCGGGTCACGCGGTTGCCCATGACCTCGGCCGAGATCGCCGCCTCCTCGGCCACATGCTGGTCGGCCGTGCCGCCGGTGGCGACCACGATGTGGCCGAGCGCCGGGCGCTCGGCGCGGCGGTCCACGAGCAGGATCCGCGACTCCTCGAAGTAACGGGCGTCGGAGGCCACCTGCGCCACTTTCTGGAAGTGCGCGGCGCTTGCGCGCGTGCCGAGGAACACCTCTCCATGCTCGAGGATCTCGCGGGCGATGGAGCGCACCTGCGACGCTGACTTGCCCTCGCACAGCACCACTTCGGCAAAGCCGCACCTGAGCGCGCGATGATGGTCGATCTTCGCCTCGCCGATGTCGGCGAATGGGAGGTGCTCGAGACGCGCGAGCGCGTCATCGGCGCTCGACTCTCCACGGGCGACCGATTCCAGCAGCTCCCTCATGGTATTCGGATCCATCTGGCCCTCCTGGTCAAGCATCCGCCGAAGGCGTTCCGTACGACAATCCATCGTGAAGGTTATACACTGTTCAGACACGCAACAGGTGGGGGTAGTCCGGAGTGAACCTTCCGAAGTCCCTTGAACGGATGGATCTGGCGACGAGAGTCCTCGTGGCCGGTCGCGCGGTTGTGCTTGTGCTGATGCTCGCGTTCCACATCCCGATGGGCGCGGGCGAGTTCACGCATTCCGCGGCCCTCAGCGTGGGAGTCACGCTGTACGCAACGTGGTCGATCATCTGGATCGTCCACTGCTTCATGAGGCCCACCAGCAACCACGTGACGATGCTCACGGTATCCGCGGTCATCGACGGAGTGGGACTCGCGCTCCTGGTCGCAGCCACGTCGCAGTATCGGGACCCCTTCTTCGCGTGGTACGTGGCCGAGGCCACCGTGTTCGGTCTCATGTTGCGGCGACGCCGGGCGTGGGTCCTCGGTGGCGTGCTGACGGCGTCGTACCTGTTCGGACACCTCTTCGGCGGCCTGCTGGCCGATCCCATCGAGGCCGTGTTCGTTCTGGTGAACGCCGGCGCCCTGATGGGCGTGGGCGTGGCCGTGTCGCTTGCACTCCGGGGACAGGAGCAGCGGCAGGCCCAGGTCGAGTCACAGCGCTCCGAGGTCGTCAACCTCAACGAGAGGCTCGAGCGCAGTGTGGCCGAGTTGCGCGCGGTCACGGAGATCACCGAACGCATCCACTCCACACTCGAGGTCGAGTCGGTAGGACCGGTACTCCTCGACATCCTCGAGAAGGTCATCAACATCCCGGCCGGGTCGCTTTACGTCATCGACAAGGCCAAGCAGGAGACCATCTTCTCCACGAGCAGCGTTGCCGCCGCCGCCTCCCGGTCGTACTCGGGTCTCGAGCTCGCGGGGGCGCTGCCCGTGGGCTCTCCCGACGGTGCGCTCTCCTGCATGGAACTGGTGGACCACAATCAAACGGTCGTCGTCTTCTGTGCGGACTCGGCGGCCATAGACGGTCTGTCGTCTGACGACCGGATCGTTCTCCAGGCCGTGGCATCGGAGCTCGTCGTGGCAGTGGAGAACTCGCGGCTGTACCGGCTCACCAAGCGCCTGGCCATCACCGACGAGCTCACCGACCTGTACAACTACCGCTTTCTGCAGCAGCGTCTGGATGACGAGATGGGGCGGGCCGACCGTTACAGCAAGCGGCTGTCGCTTCTCATGCTCGACATCGACGACTTCAAGCGCATCAACGACACCTACGGTCATCTCGTGGGCGACCTCGTTCTGAGCGAGGTCGGACTCGTGCTGAAGAGCACCGTCCGCGAGGTGGACATCGTGGCCCGCTACGGCGGCGAGGAGTTCACGATCATCCTGCCCGAGACCGACGCTTCGGGCGCCTTCATCGTGGCCGAGAAGATTCGCGAGACCATCGCGATGCACCGCTTCCCGGATGCCGAGGGCGGTCACTCGATCCACCTCACGGTGAGTATCGGCCTGTCGAGCTACCCGGTGCACGCCGCCGACAAGGAGTCGCTGCTCCGCTCGGCCGACGACGCTGTCTACCACGCCAAGGAGACCGGCAAGGACCGCGTGCGCGCGCCTCGGCTGCGCCTGCGGAGGATGCCAGCTGCAGACCCGCTCGAGGAGGCCGCCGAATGACGACCGTCGCATTCCTCGGACCAGCAGGTACGTTCAGCGAGATGGCGGCGCTCTCCCTCGGCCTGGCCGACGTGGCGCCGCTGCCATGCGTGACCATCGGTGAGGTCTTCGAGGCCGTGGAGCGCGGCAAGGCCGATGTGGGCGTGGTGCCGATCGAGAACTCGATCGAGGGCTCGGTCGTGGCCACGCTCGACGCGCTCGTCTTCGACTCGTCGCTCGAGATCCAGCAAGAACTCGTGCTCGACATCCGCTTCGCCCTCGTGGCGGCACCCGGCACGAAGCTCGCCGACGTCACCTCGGTGGTCGCCCACCCGCAGGCGGGCGGGCAGTGCCGCCGATGGCTGGAGCGGAACCTCCCCGGGCGTCCGGTCTCCGCTGCGAACAGCAACGCTGAGGCGGTGCAGACCGCGGCCGGCACGCCGGGCGTCGCCGCGCTAGGGCCGGCACTCGCCGCGGAGATCTACGGCGCCGAGGTGCTTGAAGAGGGCGTGCAGGACTACGCCGGCAACCAGACCCGTTTCGTGGTGCTCGGCCGGGGCCTACAGCCGCGCACCGGTCACGACAAGACGTCGCTCGCGCTGTTCATGAAGCAGGACAAGCCGGGCGCGCTGCTGATGATCCTGTCCGAGTTCGCCTACGGCGACATCAACCTCACGAAGATCCAGAGCCGGCCCACCAAGCGCCAGCTCGGCGACTACATGTTCTTCGTGGACCTCGAGGGACACGTGGATGACCCGCACGTGCGCCTCGCCCTCGACTGCCTGCGCCTGAAGCTGCGCGAAGTGAAGGTCCTCGGCAGCTACCCCGTCGCGCAGTAGGCCCATGACGCGCTACGTCGTAGATCTCCACAACCACACACCGCTGATTCCGAGCGACTACCGTGGCGACATCACCACGACACCGCGGCAGATCGTCGAGCGCGCGCTCGAGGCGGGCATCGACGTCTGGGGCATCGCCGACCACTGGAGCCTCGCGTACGGCGCCCGTGTGGTGGCGGCGGCCGCCGAGGTGACAGCCGAGACCGGACGCACGCTTCTCGTGCTGCCCGGCGCCGAGCTGCGCATCCGGCATGAGGGCGAGGAGACGCACCTCGTCGCGCTCTTCCCGCCGGAGGATGCTGCCCGGCGCTTCGACGCGTTGCTCGCCGAGCTGGGTCTGCGGGCGCCGGTGGCGCCGCTCGACGAGCTCCCGTACTTCGCCGTCGATCGTGACCCGCGGGAGGTGGCGCGGCTGGTGACCAAGGTCGGCGGCCTCTGCCACGTGGGGCACGTGGACCGCCCCTTCGGCGAGTATCGCTTCATCGACTCCGAGCTCGTGCATCACCTGGCCGAGTGCGAGTACGTCTCTGCGATCGAGCTCATCGAGGATGCGAGCCGACGCCACTTCCGCGACGGACTCGCAATCGCGCACATCGCTTCCTCGGATTCGCACTCGCTCGAGGAGATGGGGCGCCGGACGGCGACCCTCGAGATGTCCGAGCTGTCCTTCGAGGGCCTCGCATCTGCCCTCCGCGTGGCCAGGTCGGTTGAGTCGCCCGGATAGTTGACGCCGCGCCGCTCGCGGGAACACACTCCCTGTATGGGATGACCGTACCTGGGGAACGGTCGTGAGCAGCCGGCGGCGGCGCGAGGTTCATCCCTGCTCCGCGGTCGCTGCACCGCGGCGTATAGGGGGCAAACATGTCACGGAACCGGTTGCGCGGACTCGCTGCAACGGTGTCGGCAATCATCCTTCTCTCAGGACTGGTGATCGTCCCAGGGGTGTCGGCGACAGAACCCTACTCGATCGAGCAGAAAGTCACCGAGGCCGGTACCTCGCACTACGGCATCAGTACGGCGGTGTCGGGAACGACAGCCATCGTGGGCTCGTACTGGGCGCCGCAGGCGGCGTACGTGTACGTCCGGTCCGGCGACACCTGGACAAAGCAGCAGACCATCACGCACACCGAGGGGTCGGCGTCGGACATGTTCGGGTTTGCGGTGGACATCGACGGCGACACCCTCGTCATCGGCGCCCCTCAGCACGAGCACAGCGCGCTTCTCTCAGCGGGAGCCGCGTACGTGTACGTGCGTTCCGGCTCTACGTGGTCGCTCCAGCAGAAGCTGGTCGCCACCGACGCGGGAACCTATGACTTTTTCGGCCACTCGGTGTCACTCCAAGGCGACACGGTCGTGATCGGTGCGGCTGCGGCCGAAACGACCGAGGGTGACAACAGAGGGGCTGCGTACGTCTTCACCCGCTCCGGCTCGACGTGGACGCAGACGCAGAAGCTCACCGCCGCCGGAACGACCGCCCCGGGGCTCGCGGATGACAGCTTCGGTCACTCGGTGGCGCTTTCCGGTGACCGGATCGCGGTCGGGGCACCGTATGCCGACCCGAATGGGGAGGCCTTCGCTGGACGCGTCTACACGTATGCGCGCTCGGGCGGAACGTGGTCGTTTGACGAGCACATCCAGGCTGCGACGCCCGTGACGTATCACTACGTAGGGCGGGATATCGCGCTCGACGGTGCGACACTCCTGGTTGGTGCGTTTGGCGGTCCAGGAGCGGCGAACATGTATGTGGACACTGCCTCTGGTTGGACGCTCCAGCAGACGCTGCTCCAACCGGATTACACACCGGGAAGCTACTTCGGTTACACCGTGGACCTCTACGGCGATACGGCAGTGATCGACGCTCAGTACGCGGACGGCGGTTCGGTTCAGGATGCCGGCGCCGTGTACGTATTCACCCGGAGCGGGTCGACCTGGACGTACCTCAAGACGCTCTACGCTGCCGACGGAGCGCTCTCTGACAGGCTCGGCGCATGCGCCGTCGGTCCCGGTGTGGTGACGGCCGGCGCTGAGTGGGGGGCCTCGGCCACCGGCAAGGCGTACTTCTTCAGCACTCCCACGCCGCCCGTGACGCTCGCCCCCGTCTACCGCTTCTACAACTTCACCAACAACACGCACTTCTTCACCTCGTCGCTCGACGAGGCGAACTCGGTCATCCTGAACTACCCGAAGGTTTTCCGCTACGAGGGCATCTGCTATTACACCAACCCCGCTAACAACACGCAGCCCCTCTACCGCTTCTACAACCGTGTGAGCGCGAGCCACTTCTATACTGCGTCGCTCGACGAGGCGAACCACATCCTGGCCACCTGGCCGCACATCTTCACCCTTGACGGCCAGACCTACGCCGTGAACCCGGCGCCGGTCCCCAACAGCGTTCCGGTCTACCGGTTCTTCAACCTCACAAACGGCAGCCACTTCTACACGTCAAGCGCGGAAGAGGCCGACATGGTGATCGCCACCTGGCCAACGATCTACAGCTACGAGGGCCCGGCGTTCTGGATCGGGCAGTAAGGGGACGGGCGCACAGCCTGCGCGAGAGGAGCCGACGATGAAGAGGCGCTGGACAACTCGAATTGCGGCAATCGTGATCGGGGCGCTGATGCTTGCCACGATGGCGCCGGTTGCGGTGCCGTCAGCGGCGGCGAGCGCTGCGCCGTTCGCGATACAGCAGGCGCGGGTGTTTTCGGGCATCACGCCGAGCCTCGACGGCTACGCCACCTCGGTGGCGATCTCCGGGAACCTTATGGCGGTGGGCTCGCCGGACCTGAGCAACGACCAGGGCGCTGTCTACGTGTACAAGCGAACAGGGACGACCTGGTCGTGGGTTGAGACGCTCTATGCAGCCGGAGTCTCCGACGGCGACGAGTTCGGCAAGTGCGTGGCGATGGACGGCAACCGCCTCGTGGTGGGTGCTCCGCACCACTGGACCGGAGGCGGTCCGGTGGGCGTGGCCTTCGTGTACACCTGGAACGGCACGACCTTCGGCACCCCCGTGCAACTGTCCGGCGAGACGATCGCCGCTGACGAGCGCTACGGCGAGGCGGTTGCCATCGACGGGGACACCCTC
Source organism: Coriobacteriia bacterium (assembly GCA_030652115.1). Taxonomy (NCBI): domain Bacteria; kingdom Bacillati; phylum Actinomycetota; class Coriobacteriia; species Coriobacteriia bacterium. The sequence goes on from JAUSBK010000001.1 coordinate 308,755, forward strand.
GTGGTGGGGGCGCCGCTAGACGGCACCGCCGGGTCGGCGTGGCCGTACCGGTGGAACGGCGCATCATGGATCAACCAGGGCACGCTCAACGGCTCGGCTGGCGACGCGCTGGGCTGGTCTGTCGCGATCGCCGGTGACACGATTCTCGCGAGCGCCACCGGCCGCGACAATCCGGTGGGGCCCCTTGTGGACGCCGGCAGCTTCATGGTCTTCACGCGTACCGGCGCCGCATGGTCGTACCAGCAGCGTCTGTATGCCCCCGACCCCAAGGCAGGCGCCTTCTTCGGATCGCCCATCGACATGTCCGGCTCGGGGTACACCGCGCTGATTGGCGCGCCGAACTGGGATGCGGGCGCCGGCGACGATAACACCGGACGTGCGTACATGTACGCGCGCGGGCTCACGAGTTGGGCACACAGCCAGACGCTCGCGAACCCCGGCACCAACTCGCCCGATGGCGACTACTTCGGCACGGGCGTGGCGCTGGACGGGGACCGTCTCGCGTTGGTGGGTGCGTTCTGGGACGACTCGCATCTGGGCGCCGGCTACTACTACACCAGGACCAGCGGCGACTGGGGCATGAGCCAGAAGATCAGCATGAGCGGTACGAGCCCTGCGGTGGCGCTGTTCGGTCGCTCGGTGGACATGGACAACGGCACCACGGTTGTAGGGGCTCCCACAAGCGGCAATGCGGGTCCGCCGCTCGTGTCGATTCCCGGGTCGGCCTTCGTGTACTCCACCCGCGCGACGATCACGGGCATCTGCCGCAACGCGCAGACGGGTCTTCCGATGGCGGGTGTTGAGGTGCAGGCGCACTACCTAGACGCGTGGGGTGATGCTTCACCGGCCTCGGAGTTCGTGGTGTCCGGCGCCGACGGCAGGTATACGCTCACTGTTGACTCGGGACGCGTCTACGTCAACTTCCTTCCTGGAGCCCTGTATGAGGCTGGGTGGTACAACGACGTCGAGTCGTGGCCAGAGGCGTCACCGATCGACGTCTGGGCCGGCAACACGTACAACGTGGACTTCACGATCTACCCGAAGTTCTCGGTTTTCCGCTTCTTCAACGTCACCAACAACACGCACTTCTTCACCGACTCGCTGCAGGAGAAGAACATGGTGCTCGCCACGTGGCCCGCGATCTTCCGCTACGAGGGGATCGCGTACACCACGAATCCCGCGCTCAACCTGCAGCCGCTCTATCGCTTCTACAACCGGGCGAGCAAGAGCCACTTCTACACGGCGTCACTCGATGAAGCGAATCACGTGATTGCCACCTGGTCGCACATCTTCACCTATGACGGGCCGACGTACTCCGTCTCTCCGATCGCGGGTGCGGGCATGTCGCCGGTCTACCGCTTCTACAACGTGCGCAACGGGAGCCACTTCTACACGGCCTCTGCGCAGGAAGCCGACATGGTGATCGCAACGTGGCCTGACGTGTACCGCTTCGAAGGGCCAGCGTTCTGGGTGGGCGGCTCGTTCTAGGCCGAGGCAGCGAGCTCGAGGGGAGCTGTGATGAGGATGCGAAGGGTCCGGGCGCTTGCTGTGACTGCGGCGCTGCTGACTACAGTGGTCGTGCTTACGGCACCAGCGGCGGCCTACGGTGCGTTCGCCGAGCAGGTGGCGAGACTGCACGCGACCGATGGTGCGCAGAACGACTGGTTCGGGAACAACGTGGACATCGACGGCGACACGGTCGTGGTCGGCGCACCAGGGGATGACTCGCAGCGTGGCTCGGCCTACGTATACATCCGAACGGCCGGCGGCTGGGTCTTCCAGCAGAAGCTCACGGCGCCGGCGCTTGCGGCTGGAGACATGTACGGCGCGGATGTGGCCGTTTCGGGCGACTTCATCGTCGTGGGTGCGCCGTACCGTACCGCGGGTACCGAGATCCTGGCGGGTCGAATCTACGTCTACCGCCGGGTGGCCGGCGTGTGGGGTCCCGTGTATGACACGGCAGCCCCCGTTCCACATGCCGGTGACTCATTCGGCTGGTCGGTGGACATCGAGGGCAGCACGATCGTCGTGGGCGTGCCCTACTTCGATAGCGTGTACGGTCCCGAGCATGGACTCGCCTACGTCTACCGATGGAACGGCTCGGCATGGTCGTCCTTCCAGTACCTCGAGGACACCGACCCTGGTGAGGACAACATGCTTGGCCGATCGGTGAAGATCTCCGGCACCACCATCGTTTGCGGTTCGCCCGGCGAGGATTCCTTGGCGGGCAGTGTGGTCGTGTTCGGCTGGAACGGCGCCGTGTGGACGTTCAGGCAGAAACTCTACGTTTCGGGCGGGGCGGCGGGAGACCAGTTCGGCAACTCCGTCGATGTCTCAGGCAACACCATCGTCGCCGGTGCGCCAGGCCGCGACCTGATGACGGGAATAGACGCGGGGGCGGCCTACGCCTTCGTGAACCCGGGCGCTGCGTGGGCGTGGCAGGCATCGTTCGTGTCTCCCGATCCGAGCGAGTACAAGGGCTTCGGCTCAGGCGTCGGCATCGACGGCGACACGCTTGCCGTCGGCGAATGGCAAGGCTCGGCGGGTGCTGGTGCGGCGCATTTCTACAGGCGAAGCGGCACACTCTGGCCACGCGTGCAGTCCACGGACATGTCGGCGGCCAATCCGGCGGTGCGCATGTTCGGCTGCTCGACTGCAGTGAGCAAGGGCACCATCGTCGTCGGCTCGTACCTGGCGAGCACCGCCACGGTGACCGAGCCGGGCGGCGCCTTCATCTACTCACATCTTGAGCCGGTCTATCGCTTCTATAACCCGGGTGCGGGAACGCACTTCTACACTCCCTCGGCAACAGAACGCGACCATGTGCTGGCCACCTGGCCGAACGTCTTCTCGTACGAGGGGGTCGTGTACAAGACGAATCCCGAGAACAACCCGCAGCCGCTCTACCGCTTCTTTAACCACACGAACGGCAGTCACTTCTACACGGCGTCGCTCGTGGAGGCGGACCATGTGATCGCCACGTGGCCGGGCATCTTCACGTACGAGGGGCAGACGTACGCGGTCACCCCGTGGCCGTGCGCCGGGCCGACCGTGTACCGCTTCTACAACCTGAAGAATGGCAGTCACTTCTACACGGCCTCTGCTGAAGAGGCCGACATGGTTATCGCCACGTGGCCAACGGTGTACCGTTACGAGGGACCGGTATTCTGGCTCGGGCAGTAGGGGGTGCGAGCGGGGAGCTCGCGCGGAGGGAGTCGTACATGAGACGTCGTTGGGTGACCCGGTGTGCAGCGATCGCGACCGGAGCGCTGGTGCTTGCCACGGTGGTGCCGCTTGCGGTGCCGACCGCGATGGCCGGCTCGGCTCCATTCGCGGTCGATGAGGACATCATCTACGCGCAGACTCCGGTGACGGATGAGAGATTCGGCTCCGCGGTGGCGATCGACGGCGACACCCTCGTGGTGGGCGTGCCCGAGTACGACACCTTGGCCGGTCCGCAGAATGTCGGCCGGGTGGATGTCTTCGTGCGGTCCGGGACCGACTGGGTGAAGCAGACGTCGCTGTACGCTTCAGCGCCCGGTGACGGTGACAAATTCGGCACCTCGGTGGCGATCTCTGGTGACCGGATCGTGGTCGGGGCACCTTTCTACTACGGGTCGCATGGCGAATCGGGCGCCGCGTATGTCTTCACGCGTACCGGGACGGCGTGGTCGGCGGCGGACATGCTGCCTGATGAGTTCGCTCAGGAAGGCGATCAGATCGGCCAGTCCGTTGACATCGAGGGCACCACTATCGTGGTCGGCTGCCCCGGGGACAGCAGCGGGCGCGGAGCGGTGCGTCCGATCTACTGGAACGGGAGCGACTGGGACTCCGGCGGTGGCGTGCATCTGCTCGACCCGTCGGGCATGGCGGGAGACCGCCTCGGCACGTGCGTGTCGCTCTCGGGCAACACGGTGCTTGCATCGGCCGGTGGAGATGACGTGGGAACGGTGGCGGCGATCGTGGACGCGGGCAGCGTGCTGTCGTTCACGCGCAGCGGCACGACGTGGTCGTTCGAGCAGAAGTGGCAGGCGCCCACGCCGGTGGCCGACGAGCAGTTCGGCGGCCCCATCGACCTGCAGGCAGGCGGCTATGTGGCCGTCATCGGCTCGCCCGCGCATGACGTAGGTGCCGAGGTGGATAAGGGCATCGCGTACGTGTACGCGCGTGGCACGAGCGGTTGGGTGCTCACCGCCACGCTCGATAACCCCGGCCCCAACTCGCCGGACGGCGACTGGTTCGGCTCGGCGGTAGCCTTCGACGGTCATAACCTGATCCTCATCGGCGCCTTCTGGGACGACCTCCACACCGGCGCGGCGTACTACTTCCAGTACCGCGAGGGCGAGTGGGTGATGGCGCAGAAGGTCACGCCGGACGCATACCCGTGTTGCGCGCTCTTTGGCGATTCGGCGGCGCTCGACGGCGGGATCGCGATGATCGGCGCCACGCTCGCCTCTACGGGTTGAGCGGATCAAACGGGCGCAGTTTACGCCTATAACAGCAACGCGACGATCACCGGCACCTGCTACGACGCGCTAACGGGACTCCCGCTCGCGGGCGTTGAGGTCTCGGCATACTACCCGGATGGCTGGGGCGATCCGGAGCTTGAGCAGTACGTGACGACCGGCGCTGACGGCAGGTACACGCTCACCGTCGACTCAGGCGAGTATTACCTCGGCACGATGGGGCCAAGCTCTCTCTACCAGGCTGGCTGGTACAACAAGGCCAGCGGATGGACAGATGCCGACCCCTGGACGTTCTGGGCGGGCACCAGCACTACGATCAACTTCACCATCTACCGGAAGGCGCCGGTCTTCCGGTTCTTCAACAAGCTCAACATGACGCATTTCTTCACCGACTCGATCGCCGAGCGCGACCACGTGATCGCGACCTGGCCCGGTGTGTACGACTACGAGGGCATCGCCTACTACACAAGTCCGAATACCGACCTGCAGCCGCTGTACCGTTTCTACAACACGCGATCGAACAGTCACTTCTACACCGCGTCGGCCGACGAGCGGAGTCGTGTGATCGCAACGTGGCCGACCATCTTCAACTACGACGGCCCCACCTATCGCGTCTCGGCGGGACCGGACTACGGCAGGTCTCCTGTCTACCGCTTCTACAACGTGCGAAATGGCAGCCACTTCTACACGGCGAGTCTCGATGAAGCGAACCACGTGATCGTCACGTGGCCGGACGTGTACCAGTTCGAGGGCCCGGCATTCTGGATCGGACAGTAGCGCTGCTGCAGCCGCAGATCGACGTGGGCGCCCCTCCGGGGGCGCCCACTTTCGTTACGTCTGCCTCCGCCCTGGGAACCCACGTCTCTAGGGAGGGGTTTGAGGGGGGAGGTGGCAGTGATGCCGCGCATTCGTTTGTGTGCATCGGCGCTCGTTGTGGTGCTTGCATTTGCGCTGGTGGTGGGTCCACTACCCGAGGCGGGCGCTGCGGTGGAGACGCCGCCTCCTGTTCAGTACACGGCCCGCGTGTTCGCCGCTGACAGCCCGACCGACGAGGACTTCGGCTACTCCGTGGCGATCGACGGGAACACTGCGGTGGTGGGCTCGCCAGACTACAACGGGAAGGGCGCCGTCTTCGTCTATGAGTATGTGAGCGGACTGTGGACGTTCAGCGAGGAGCTGCCGGCGGATTCGGGCGTCGGGGACCGTTTCGGCCACTCGGTGGACATCGATGGTGATCTCATCGTCGTGGGCATGCCGTACGGGAACTCGAGCGCGGCGGACGATACGGGTGCGGCCATCGTGTACGAGCGCGGTTTGGCGGGGTGGGAGTACCTGACCGAACTAGCTCCCGAGCCCAGCTCGGTCGGCGACCTCTTCGGCTGGTCGGTTGCCATGTCGGGGAACCGGGCAGTCGTGGGCTCGCCCAAGGACGACCAGATGGCCACCGATTCAGGTGCGATCTACATCTTCACGAGGACCGAACCCGCCTATGTCAAGTACATGTCCTCGGCGGCCGAGGCGGGCGCCGAGTACGGCACGTCGGTCGACCTTGATGGCGACTACATCATCGTGGGCGCTCCCCGGGACGACACCGCCGCAGGCGCGGATGCGGGCGCGGTCCACTTCTACCACTGGGACGGCGCGTTCTGGGACTACCAGGGGATCCGCTTCGGCTCGAGTGACGATGCGGGTGACCGGTTCGGCTACGCGGTATCGATCTCCGGCGATCGCGCGCTGGCGGGGGCATTCCTGGACGATGTCGCCACGGCGGAGGGTGCGGGGTCGACGGACGTATTCAACCGTTCGGGCACGAACTGGTTCTGCACCCAGACACTGGTCTCGCCAGCGCCGAACGCCGGCGACAACTTCGGCATGGCCGTGTCGGTGGAGGGTACGTTCGCACTCGTGGGCGCGCCATGGGACGACAGCTACGCGGGTTCGGTGCACGTCTATCAATGCCTGGGTGACACCTGGACGCTCATGCGGAAGATGACGCCGCTGCCGGGTGACAGCCTTGCTGGATTCTCGGTCGCGGCGTCATCGCAGGGCCGCGGTATCGTCGGCAACGTCACGGGCACGGGCGCCCAGCCGGCCTCGGGCACAGCGTGCATGCTCGCACACCTCGAGCCGGTCTACCGCTTCTACAACGCGGGCGCGGGCACGCACTTCTTCACCAACTCGGCCGAGGAGCGCGACCACGTGATCGCCACCTGGCCGACCGTGTTCACCTACGAGGGTCCGGCGTACAACACGAACCCGCACAACAACACGCAGCCGCTCTACCGTTTCTACAAGCCGAGCAGCTCGAGTCACTTCTACACGGCATCGCTCGACGAAGCGAACCACGTCCTTGCAACGTGGCCGCACATCTACAGCTACGATGGCCCGACGTACGCGGTCACGCCGTACGCCGAGGCGGGCACGCTGCCGGTCTACCGCTTCTACAACGTCCGCAATGGCAGCCACTTCTACACGGCGAGTCTCGATGAGGCGAACCACGTGATCGCCACGTGGCCGACGGTCTACCACTACGAGGGACCGGCGTTCTGGCTCGGGCAGTAGAGTTCGAGGGGGAGGTTGCAGCGATGCCACATGTTCGTTCGCGTGCCCTAGTGCTCGTGGTTGTACTGGCGGTCTCGTCGTTCGCGGTGCCGTTGCCGGCGGCTGGAGTGTTGGACACGCCTGCGCCGGTGCAGTGCACTGGGACGGTATGGCCTGCAGGCGGTGTGGTCGACGACCAGTTCGGTTACTCGGTGGCTATCGACGGCAACACGGCCGTGGTGGGAGCGCCTGCCTACGAAGACAGGGGCGCTGCGTTCGTCTACGAGTACAACGGGACCAACTGGGTCTTCGCGCAGCGGATTCCGGCCGACCCGGCGGTCGGAGACGGCTTTGGGACAGCGGTCGACATAGACGGGGACTACATCGTGGTCGGCGCCCCATGGGACACTGTCTCCGCCGTTCAGCGCGGATCTGCGGTCGTCTTCCACCGTGGGCCGGGCGGATGGGCGTACTACGCGGAGCTTGTTCCGACCACGGCTGCTGCAGGCGACCGGTTCGGCTTCGCGGTGTCGATCTACGGGACCACCGTCGTGGTTGGCGCGCCGCGGGATGACTCCCTGGCCGCGGACGCGGGCGCGATCTACATCTTCAAGGAGGGCAGCTCCACACTCAAGCGACTCATGGCCAGTTCCGAGGCCGGCGCCGAGTTCGGCAGGGCGGTGGACGTGTACGGGAACTATCTGGTCGCGGGCGCTCCCTTCGAGGACAACGCCGGCGGTACGAACGCAGGATCCGCGCTCATGTACTACGGGGACGGCGCGACCCCGTGGACGGCGACGGGCTACGTATACGCGCACGATCCACAAGCCAACGCCGGCTTCGGCTTCTCGGTAGCCACCAACGGCGCGAACGCCATGGTGGGCGCATACACCTACGATGTCGGCACTCAGGCCGCTGCGGGTGCGGTCGACGCGTTCACGCGTTCCTCGAGCGGTCTGGGCGCCACGTGGCCCTGGTCGCAGACGCTTACTTCGCCGCAGCCGAATGCGAACGACAACTTCGGCCAGGCGGTCTCGGTGAGCAGTTCAGTGGCGGTCGTGGGCGCGCCGTGGGATGACGGCATGGCCGGCTCGGCGCACTTCTACGAGAAGACGGCCGGTGGCTGGACCCTTACGCGGAAGATTCCGGGCGCCGGATGGTTCGGCTACTCGGTAGCGGCGTCGGCAGAGGGGCGCTTCGTCGTGGGCGCGATGGTCGGCGACGGCGCCGCCATGGACTCCGGCGTGGCGTACTTCTACGCCATCTGGCACCCGGTCTACCGCTTCTACAACGCGGGCGCGGGCACGCACTTCTTCACGAGTTCGGCCGAGGAGCGCGCCCATGTGATCGCCACGTGGCCGACGATCTTCGCCTACGAGGGCGTGAGTTACTCGGTGAACCCGTACAACAACAAGGAGCCGCTCTACCGCTTCTACAAGCCGAGCAGCTCGAGTCACTTCTACACCGCCTCGGAAGAGGAGCGCGACCACGTGATCGCCACGTGGCCCACCATCTACCAGTACGACGGTCCCACCTACGAAGTCTCGCCGTCGCCCGAGGCGGCCAAGCTACCGGTGTACCGCTTCTACAATCTCCAGAACGGCAGCCACTTCTACACAGCGAGTCTCGATGAGGCGAACCACGTGATCGCGACGTGGCCGACGGTCTACCGCTACGAGGGGCCGGCGTTCTGGCTTGGCCAGTAGCACGTGACGGCTGACGCCCGATCATCGGGCAAGCAGCCTCACTCCACGGCCCGGAGGCCTTTCAGGTCTGCGGGCCGTGGTATGCCGAAGGCCCGGTGGCCGGTGATGCGGTCGGCAAGGAACGCCGAGCGGTCGGCTGCATCGAGCGCGAGCGGGAGCACGTCGGTGCCGCGTACCACGCCGAGCGAGCCTGCGGCGGCGGCCGTTTCGCCGTAGGCGGTCACCCCGTCGGCGCCTGCCACGCCGCCCGCGATCGTGAGCGGAACCGCGCCTCCGCCGTGGTAGAGCGGCCCTGCCGATGGCGTCTGGTGGTCCGGGCACACGATCACCACGATCTCGCCACGCTCGGCGAGCGGCACGAGCGGCGCGAGCGCGCGGTCCACCGCCGCGATGATCTCCGCCTTGCGGGCGGGGTTCTTGTGGTGCCCGGCCTGGTCGGTGCGCTTGGTGTGCAGGTGCACGAACTCGTACCCCTCGGCAAGCAGCGCGAGCGTGGCCTCTACGCGCACGGCCACGTCAGCCTCGGCATCGCTCACCGTGCCAAACTCGCGGTGGTCGAGCCCGATGGCGGCAGCGAGGCCGTGGTAGAGCGGTCCCGAGCCGAGGCTGACCCCGCGCATGCCGAAGCGGGCCGGAAACGACGTGTAGCGTGCGGGCGCGCCCGCCCACTTGGCGAGCATCGCGTCGAGCGGACGCCCGGCGAGCACGGTGCGCGAGTGGCGGATCCAGGCGTTCACCGCACACGCGGTGCGCGCGGCCGCCTTGGCGTCGGGCGCCTCTTCGAGCGGCAGCACCTCGAGGACTGCGGTGCCCGCATGCAGCGGATCGGCGTCGCTCACGAAGTGCGAGAGCGCCGGCCCGTCGGTGGGGTTGAGGAAGAGCAGACCCTGCAGGGCACCGGTGTGCACGAAGTGGGCCTGCACGCTGCCGTACTCGAAGTCGAGCGAGATGCCGTCGAGTCCGGCCTCGCCCTCGCGCGGGTCGGGCCGCTCCTCGATCCACAGCACACCCTCGCGCTCGGTCACGCGCGCGAGGTTGGCGCGCAGCACCACTTCGCCGGGAGAAGGCGGCAGGTCCTCGCCGAGCGCTTCGAGCAGTCCGCGCCCGGGGAACTCGGCTTCCGTGTAGCCGAAGAGCGCGAAGTGCGCCTGGTGCGAGCTGGGCGCAAGGCCCGGGCCCACGGGGTAGAGGAGGCCGCTTCGGCCGAGGGAGGCGAGCGCGTCGAGGTTGGGCGTCTCGGCGGCCTCGATCGGGGTGCGTCCGTCGAGCTCGGGCTGCGGGCGGTCGCCCGCGCCGTCGGGCACCACCATCACGATGGGGCGCCGTACGTCCGCGCTCTCGCCCATCCGTCCCCTCCGTCCGAAAACGCGCGTGCGCGTGAGCACGCCCTCGGGCTAGTATGTCACAGGGGATGCACGCAACCGGGGGAGGCGGCTTTGACCGAACTGTCTGCAGACGAGCTCAAGGCGCTCGCACGGGAGCGCTTCGGCGCGCGTGCCGATGACTACCGCACGAGCGCGCTTCACGCATCGGGGCCCGACCTGGAGCTGCTGCTCACCTGGTTGGATCCACAGCCCGCCGAGTGCGCGCTCGACGTGGCCACCGGCGGCGGACACACCGCACTCGCCCTCGCGCGCACGGGTGCCGACGTGGACGCGTGTGACCTCACGCCCGAGATGCTCGAGGCGGCCGACGCGCTGCTCGCCGAGCACGACTGCACGGCCACGTTCGCGGTGGCCGAGGCGGACGCGCTGCCCTATCCCGACAGCACGTTCGACATCGTGACCTGCCGCATCGCCGCACACCACTTCCCGGACGCGCAGGACTTCTTCGAGGAGGTCGTGCGCGTGCTCAAGCCGGGCGGTCGGTTCGGCTTCCAGGACCAGACGCTGCCGCCTGAACCTACCTCGGCGGTGCTCACGGACGCCTTCGAGCGCACGCGCGACGCGAGCCACAATCAGTCGTACAACATCGACGGCTGGGTCACGCTCGTCGAGCGGGCAGGCCTTTCGGTCCAACACACCGAGATCATCGACAAGCGCCACGACTTTGCCCGGTGGACCGCGCGCCAGGATTGCAGCGAGGCCACGGTCGAGGAGTTGTGCCAGCAGATGGCCGAGGCGCCGAGCGGGATGCGCCGCTGGCTCGAGCCGATCTACGAGGACCATCAGCTGACCTCGTTCCGCAACCGGCACCTCGTGCTGCTCGCGCTCAAGCCGGTCTGACGCGCCGCGTGTCCGGCGCGCCGCCGGAGCGGGGACATACACTCACGTCACGCATCGTGAGGAGGCGCCCCGTGAATCGCAATCGCACTGTCGCACTGGCGCTCGTCGTCCTGCTCGTGCTCGGCGGATGCGCCGCAGGTTCCGACGAGGCACCTGCGCCCGAGCCCGACGCAGGCGGTGGGGAGGTCAGCGAGCTCGCCGATGTCGAGATCACCGAGTATGAGGGCGAGCGGCTCGACTCGTCCGACGCCTTCCGCGAGAACTCGATCTCAGGTCCCCAGGACGTGGACATCGAGGAGTACCGCCTCGAGGTGAGCGGCCTGGTGGACGATTCCGCCAGCTACACCTACTCGGAGATCACGAGCGGCTATCCCAACTTCGAGAAGGTAGTGCAGCTCGACTGCGTGGAGGGCTGGAGCGCCAAGGTGCTCTGGCGCGGCGTGCTCGTGCGCGACATCCTCGACGCCTCCGGTGTGCAGTCCAGCGCACAGAGCGTCATCTTCTCGGCGGCGGACGGTTACACCACCTCGTTCCCGGTGGAGTACTTCTACGACAACGACATCATCCTCGCGTACGCGATGAACGGCGTGCCCCTGCGCCCCGAGCGCGGCTTCCCGTTCCAGCTGGTGGCCGAGGACAAGTGGGGCTACAAGTGGTGCAGGTGGGTCACCGGGATCGAGCTGTCCGCCGAAGAGGACCCGGGCGGCTACTGGGAAGACCGCGGCTACAACAACTCGGGTGATCTGGACAAGTCGTTCTTCGGCAGCTGAGTCGCGTACACCGCGCCACCGCCCACCCGGGCACGCGCCCTGGGGGATACTGGTCATGTTCGGTTCCCGTGCCGAGGAGGGGCGATGCTGAAGGAGTTCAAGGAGTTCGCGTTCAAGGGGAACGTGATCGACCTGGCCGTGGGCATCATCATCGGCGGTGCGTTCGGCAGCGTGATCACGTCACTCGTCAAGGATGTCATCATGCCGCCGATCGGCGCGCTGCTCGGCGGTGTGGATTTCCCCAGCAAGATGTGGGTCATCAAGGAGGGCGCAACGGCCGCTCCGTATTCGACGCCTGCTGCGGCTGCCGAGGCCGGTGCCGTGGTGATGAGCTATGGCGCGTTCATCAACACGGTGATCAGCTTCCTGATCGTCGCGCTCGTGGTGTTCTTCCTGGTGAAGGCGACGAACAAGCTCCGCAAGGCCAAGGAAGAGGAAGTCACCACCAAGGAGTGTCCGTACTGCAAGACCGAGATCGCGCTCGAGGCATCCAGGTGCCCGGCGTGCACGAGCGAGGTCTAGCCGTGCTCTAGCCTTCGAGCACGCTCCGCACCACGGCGTTGAAGTCGGCGGCGGGGCCGCCATCGCGCTCGGCGCGCCAGGCGTCGATCACGGCGCGGCCCACCGGCTCGAAGTACTCGGCAAGGTAGCGCTCATAACGGGCCTCGTCGTAGGTGACGCTGCCGTCGAAGTTCACGTAGTTACCCGCGAGCTGGCAGCTGAGTTGCCCTGGCTCCTCGTCCCAGCCGGCATCCACCAACTCGGCGATCTCCTCGCCGGTGGCATACTGCACCGGCTGCAGCAGCTGCACGCCCGCGTATGCGAGCACCCGCTCGGCGGCGGCGATGCTTGCCGGCGTCTGCGAGAGTTTGATGCGGCCGTTGTGGGAGTTGCGCTCGCCTGAGATCACCGGCGCATTGTCGTTCGACCACGCGAGCGGAACGCGCAGCAGGTGGAGGTACAGATGGCAGGCGAGGCATGGCGAGCAGATGCCGAAGCGGCGCTGCAGTTCGGCTGCGGGACGCGCATTCATCGCGGACCAGAGCGCGGGGTCGGAGAGCGCGAGCGGCTCGCGGATCGTGACCCGGTTGTCGAGCAGCCCGCGGAGGACGCCAACCGCCCGGCCCGGCGCGCCGCGGTCGCCGGTCTCGGTGCCGGTGTACGCGACCGTGGGCACCAGCGTGCGGAAGCTGTGATCGCGCACGGCGGCCACCGCAGCGGCGATGCTGTCCCGCCCGGCGATCTCCACGATGGCTACGGAGTGCTCCATGTGCACAGTGTACCCGAGTGGACGAGCGCTCTCAGGGGAGCAGTCGCACCCGGCACTCGGAGACGCGCGCCTGCATCCGGTCGGCTGTGACGAGCTCGGCGTCCAACAGCATCGCGAGCGCGGGGAACAGAGCGTCGTTGATCGTGAGTCCGTGAGTGCGGGCGAGCGCGACAGCTGGTTCTGTGAGGCGACGGGTGAGAGGGACCGTGACGAGGTCGATGTCGTCGAGCGCGCCAGCCGCGGACTCCACGTGATCGAAGCCGAGGCGCGAGTACCGAAGTGCATTGAGTACCTCAGCGGCGAAGTGGCCGGGCGCTGCGAGAGTCACAAGCCGCGAGCGATGCTCCTCGAGGAGTGCCCTCGCAGCGTCCACGGATGACTCGTCTTGCGTCTTGTACCACTTCACAGCGACCGAGCTGTCGATCACGACAATCCGTGCCTCCTGGGATCCTGTCGTCACAGCCATCACTCGTCTTCCTGTCGCAGCCATCGAGGCGGAGCGTCTCGGATGGCGCGGATGGCTTCCTCGGCGGTCGGCGCATCCTTTGGCATGTGCGTGGCGATCTCCCGCATCGTCTTCATCGCTTCGCCGATCCGCTTCGAGCGTGCGTCTTGCTCGCGCTCCATATCGAGCGACTCGCCGTAGCGCGCGATCGCTTCCTGGATGAACGCCGAGCGGCTGACGCCGGCCTGGGCGGCGCGGCGGTCGACGTCTTCCAGCATGCCGTCGGGGATGGAGACGGTGGGCTTGGCCATTGTGCGCTCCGGTGGTAGGACTTCTGGTACCACCGAGAGTAGTACCGTCGAGGATCCGAGGTCAAGTGCGTGCTGACATTGCGGCCGCATCGGTCCAGCGCGACTATGATAACTTGAGTTAGTCATATGAATGGTCTACCATTCATAGCATGACAACCGACATCGACATTCTCGAGGCGCTCTTCGGCGGTCCGGGGCGGACGGCCGTGCTGCGACTGCTCGCCGCTCAGACATCGGATCTCACCGGGAGGCAGATTGCCGAGCTTGCTGGTCTGAGCCAGCCAGGTGCCGCAGGTGCGCTCAACCATCTTGCGGGTCTGGGCGTGGTCCAGCGGCGCCGCGCCGGGCGCGCGATCCTTCATCAGCTGGACCGGGAGAACCTGCTCGTGCAATCGATCGTCTTGCCTGCACTGGCCGCCGAAGCCCACCTGATTGAGGACCTGCAGTCCGAGCTCCGCACGGCGTTTGGCCCACTGGCCGAGAGCCTCGTGCTGTTCGGGAGTGTCGCGCGGGGGGAGTCCGCGCCCGGAAGTGACATCGACGTACTCGTGGTGACTGCCGACAACGACGATGCGACTCGGGCGATGCAGGTGGCGGACCGCGAAGGACCGAGGTTCTTCAGACGGTACGGGATGCCACTGTCGGTGATCGTGACCGCTCGCGATCGGCTTCCCGCCGAGCCGGGAGCGTTCTTGGCCCGGGCGCGCGACGAGGGAATCCTCGTCAGCGGGATCGGACTCTCGACACTGATGCCGCATGGTTCCGCAGAGTGACCGAACTCGGCCGAGCACCAAGGCCGACGCCCGGCAGTATCTCGCCAAGGCCGACGAGTTCCTCGCCGCCATGGAATCCCAACTCGCCGCACAGCAGTGGGATGCGGCCGGCCTTGCGGCGATCCACTCGGGAATCTCTACGGCGGATGCGGTGCTGTCGTACCGCGGCGGCGTCCGCAGCGCGGGTCAGGATCATCGTGCTTCCGCGGAGCTTCTGGTCCAGGTGCTGGGTTCAAATGCCGAGGATGGCTCCAAGCATCTCCGACGGCTCATCCAGAAGAAGACACTCGTGGAGTATGAACAACGGAGGCTTACGCAGGCCGAGGCGACGGATCTGGCCGAGCACGCCCGCCGGCTCCTGAAGTGGGCCCAGACGCAGGTGCCTTCCTGAGTCTCACTCCATCCGCGTGCCCACGAGCTCCCAGGTGCCGGTATAGAGGTGGCCGTCCACGCCGGAATCAATGGACCCCTCCATCACACCCGTGAAGGCGTCGCTGCCGTCCTGGGTAGCGCGGACCACGATAGTGCTCGTCCAGGTGGCGCCGTCCTCGTCGGCGTAGGCAGCGGAACCTTCGTAGACCCAGTCATTGCCGTTCGACTCCACGACGCCTGAATACCGGTCGTCGTTCATCTGCATCTGCATCACGGGGCCGACAACTGCACACTCCCACTGCGCGCTTGGCTGGTCGCCGAGGAAGCGGTACTCCTCGTTGTCGATGTCGGTGAGTGTGGTGGCCACGGTCCAGCGACCCTCGAGGATGGCAGGGTCGATGTCCTCGGCGGACTCGCCGGGGCTCTCGGCGGGCTCGGAGCTCGTGGGTGTCTCCGACGGCGCGGGTTCACAGCCGAAGGCGACAAGGGCGAGCACGAGTGAGAGTGCGACGAGCAGCAGGCGACGAAGCGACATGCGAACCACCCCCTGAAAGGGTGTGTACCCGCCGAACGAGGGTTGGGCATACACTGATGCGGGAGGTTCGCCTAGTGGAGTCGCCGCTTCAGTTGGTGCTCGACCAACTCGACCCCGAGCATGCTCGGGCGCTGTTGTGGTTCGCCGAACACGAGGGCGACATCGGGCCGCGACCGTGGCGGGTCGACGGGCAATCCGTTGTGACCGGGGTGCAAGTACCACTTGTTGCCCAGCGCGGCATCCACCAGCCCAGCGGCTGGCAGGTGGCACTCAGCATCACCGCCACACGAGCCAGCGTCTACTTCGATGGCGTACCGCAGCCGATTGATTCGGATACATGGGCGCTGCCCTACATGGCGCACACCGGGCGAGATGGTACGGGCACCGAGTCTCCCTGGAATCGAGCTCTCCTGGGCAACCTGAATCGCAGAATCCCCGTCGGGGTATTCGTGCCGCATGGGGCTCACTATATGAACCTCGGCCTGGCGATGGTGGAGTCATATGACCCGCGGACGGGGACGTTCCTGCTTCGTGGTCCCCTGAAGTTCGGGCAGCGTTCGGACGTCTGGTCTAACGGTGATGATGAGACTCCGACGACTCAGGCGGCCATGGCGCGCGAGTCCGAGGGGTGGTCCGATCAGATCCGAGAACTCGACGAACCGATTGTGTACTCTCGAGGCAAGCGTCGCGTTGCGCAGGTTCAGTTCCGCCAGAACCTGTTGCGCGCGTACGACAACAGGTGCGCCGTGACGGGGTACGAAGCTCACGACGCTCTGCAGGGAGCGCATATCCTCTCCTACCGCGGTCGATCAAGCCAGCTTGTGCGCAACGGGTTGCTCCTTCGAGCAGACATACACCTGCTGTTCGATCGCCATCTGATCGGAATCGAGCCGGAAGTGCTCAAGGTTCGGCTGGCCCCGGGGCTGTTGTCGACCGCCTATTCGGGTCTCGAGGGGCGGTCGCTCTCACGTCCGCAGCGCGACGATGATGCACCAGATACCAAGCGTCTGGCTGTTCATTGGGCGGTCTTTGAGAGGTCCTTCTGACGCGGACTCTACTCTGAAGCCCTTGCCCTTCCGCCACTTCCGAGTAGACTTCAGAGTATGGATCTCAAATCGCTCAAGAAGCGCCCCGAGGGCAAGACGCTCGAGTTCAAGCGCGACGTCTCCTCGGCGGGGCCGATCCTCAAGACGGTGTGCGCCTTCGCCAACACCGCCGGCGGCACGCTGCTCATCGGCATCGAGGATCGCACCGGCTCCATCGTCGGTGTGGCGGATCCGCTGGATGCAGAGGAGCGCCTGAGCAGCATCATCGCCGACGGCATCACACCGCGCCTGCTCCCCGAGATCGAGATCATTCCGTGGCGCACCACGCAGGTGCTCGCGGTGCAGGTGCATCTCGGACAGTCGCGTCCGTATCACGTCACGTCGGTGGGCCCCGCCGAAGCCACATATGTCCGTCTCGGCTCCACGAACCGCAGTGCCGACGCGGAGCTGATCGCCGAGCTGGCCCGCTCGTCGCGAGGCGAGAGCTTTGATGAGCAGCCGGAGCGGGGTCTTGGCGTGGACGCCATCGATCTGGCCGCGCTGCGTGACGCGTTTGCAGGCACGCGCAGCATCCGTCGCGCCGACCTCACGACGCTCAGGCTCACCACGCTCGTGCATGGTGCCGAGACACCCACCGCCGGCGGCATGTTGCTCTTCGGCCAGGATCGCCTGTCGCGGTATCCGGATGCGTGGATCCAGGCCGGGCGCTTCAAGGGCCTCACGAAGAGCACGGTGATCGACTCGGCGGACATCACCGCCTATCCCACGACGGCCGTGGACCACGCGCTCGCGTTCGTGGTGCGCAACACGTCGCTCACCTACGAGATCGGGCGGCCGCGCCGGCTCGAAGTGCCCGAGTACCCGCCGGTGGCCGTGCGTGAAGCGATTGTGAACGCGCTGGTGCACGCCGACTACTCGCAGCGGGGTGCGCCCATCCGCATTGCGATCTTCGACGATCGTCTCGAGATCGAGAACCCTGGCATCCTTGTGCCGGGGCTCACGCTCCGCGATGTGCTCGGCGGCGTGTCCAAGCTGCGGAACCGGGTGATCGCGCGCGTGTTCCACGAACTCGGCCTGATAGAGCAGTGGGGTAGCGGGATCACGCGCATGCGCGAGGCGTGTCGTGCGGCCGGGCTTGCCGAGCCGCTGTTCGAGGAAGTGGGCATGCGGTTCCGCGTGACGCTCTTCTCCGCGCGGCGGGCGACGCCGGCTGCTGATCCCGTGGACGCCTCGGCCCTCGAGGCCCTCAGGGCGGCTGACGGCCTCACCACGAACCAGGTCGCTGCGGCGATCGGTCGCACGCCCCGGGCTACCCGCGCCCGGCTGATCAAGCTGATCGAGCAGGGCCTGGTGGTGGAGATCGGCAGCGGCCCGAATGATCCGCATCGGCGATACCACGTGGCAGAAGACCCTGCGCGCTGGGGGTAGCGGGCCACCTCGGCACCTCTGACGGGTACGTTCTCCTGAGGAGGTTGTACGCATGACGCTTCGGCTGAGAACGAGCCTGACCCACCCGTGGATCATCACGCACGGTGAGGCCGACGCGGTCCAGCACCGGTTGGCCAGCGTGGTGGAGTTGCGCGCGATGCCTGTGGACGGCCGCGGCAGCCCGAAGATCGCCGCCGGCGTGGACGTGGCGTACACAAAAGACGGCACGCACGCGTGGGCTGCCGCCGTGGCGATGGACCGCGAGTTCCACGTACTCGCTTCGGCCGTGATCGAGGGCGATCCGGACATCCCGTACAAGCGCGGCTACCTGGCGTTTCGCGAGGGCCGGCTCACCATGGAGGCGCTCATGAGCCTCGGCGTGGAGCCTGACCTCGTGTTCTGCGACGGCCACGGCGTGGTTCACGAGCGCGGCTGCGGCCTCGCGTCGCACGTTGGCGTGCTGCTCGGCGTGCCCACCATCGGCGTGCCGAAGACGCCGTTTCATGCGGTGGACCACCCTCCCGGCCCGCATCGGGGCGACTACTACGTGCTCACCAAGGAGTGGGGCGCGCAGGGCGCGTCGGTGCGGCTCAAGGCTGGCTCCAAGCAGGTTTACGTCTCGCCGGGGCATCTCACCGACCTCGACAGCGCGCTCGCGCTCGCCATGGCGTGGTCGAGCGGGCGCCACCGCGTGCCCGACCCGCTTTCGGCGGCGCACACGCTGTCCGTCAAGACGCGCGGGGCGGGCTAAGGTTCGGCTGCGTTCCGGTTCACGAGCGGTTGATACCCCGGCGGTACGCTCCTTCGGTCCACCCCGACAGGAGCTTCCCATGCCCACGGAACTGCTCGAGACGCCCGACGATGATCGCGCGCTTTTCGGCGATGTGAGTGGTCTGATCGAGGCCGCACGCACGCGCGCTGCGGTGGCCGTGAACAGCGAGCTCGTGATGCTGTACTGGAGCATCGGCAAGCGCATCCGGGAGGATGTGCTCGGTGGTGAGCGGGCGGCGTACGGGCAGGCGGTGGTGAAGCGGTTGGCCGAGCGTCTGACCGAGAGGTATGGACGAGCCTACAGCAGGCGCAACCTTCTACGCATGATGCAGTTCGCTGGTTCGTGGTCGGACGCACGAATTGTGTCGCCACTGGCGACACAATTGACCTGGTCCAACATCTGCGAGGTCATGAACATCTCTGACCAGCGCAAACGAGACTTCTACCTCACGTTCGCTGCGCACGAGAGCGCGCGATCCTCGATGAGATGTGGCGCTTCATCATCGAGCTTGGCGGCGGGTTCGCCTTCGTGGCGCGGCAGAAGCGCATCACGGTCGACGGCGACGACTACTACCTCGACCTGCTCTTCTACCACCTCGGCATGCGCTGCTTCGTGGCCGTGGAGCTCAAGTCGCGCAAGCTACAGCCCGCCGACTACGGTCAGATGCTGCTCTACCTGCGCTGGCTCGACGCCAACGAGCGAGGGCCCGCCGATGAAGCGCCGGTCGGGCTGATTCTCTGCACCGACAAGGGGCTGCAACAGACGAAGCTTCTCGGCTTGGACGACGGAGAGATCCGCGCGGCGCGCTACATCACCGGGCCGCTCCGTGAGCAGATGCAGCGCCGGCTGAGGGAGGCGGTTGACGCACTCGAGGAGGGGTTGCCGTGATGGGTTATGCTCCTGGTATGAAGACCGCCATCTCGATACCGGACGACCTCTTCGTGGCCGCCGATGCGCTCGCGCGCGAGCTCGGCCAGTCGCGCAGCCGTCTGTACTCTCAGGCGATGCGCGAGTACCTTGCTCGGCACTCGGCTGACAGCGTGACCGAGGCGCTCGACAGGGTGTGCGCGGAGATACCAGCGGCCGATGCGGATCTCGCCCGCGCTGCCGCGCGACGGACCCTCGAGCAGGTCGAGTGGTGATCGCACAGGGCGAGATCTGGTGGGCCGATCTCGGCGAGCCGTCGGGATCCGCGCCTGGCTACCGTCGGCCCGTGGTCGTGGTTCAGGGCGACTCATTCAATCGGAGCCGCATCTCGACCGTTGTGTGCGTGCCACTCACGAGCAACCTGCGATGGGGCGACGCACCCGGTAACGTCGTCCTCGATGCTGCCACGACCGGCCTGCCCAAGGACTCGGTCGCCAACATCACGCAGCTGGTGACACTCGATCGCGGCATGCTCGCGGACCGTGTCGGCAGCTTCCCGCCGCACAAGCTCGACCTCGTGCTGTACGGCATCGACATCGTCCTCGGCCGCTGACGAACGCCCCCGGCGCACTGTGCGGCCACGAGCGTCCCATGAATACCCGTCCGGCACGCGGGCCGATTCGGGCGCATACTCGAAGGGAGATTACCCTTGGAGGTGTGCGCCATGGACGGCGAAGCGATCATCGCGATCATCAGTGAACACGGACCGGCTCCGGCGAGCGCGATCGTCGGGTTCCTGGCGGCCGAAGGGGTAGAGGCAACGACTGCTGCGACCACCGCAGCGTTGCGCAGGCTGGAGACGCAGGGCAAGGTCGCGTGCACGCCGCGAGACAACTGGCGGCTGGCCGGCGCACTCGCGCCGGAGCGCACCGCCAAGGCGCGTGCAGCACGCGTGTCTGCTGCCTCGGGCAGCCGCGTGAAGGCGCTCATCTACTGCCCGGAGATGATTCGCGACGTACCGCGCCTCACGCGCAACACCGTGCTGCACTTCTCGGCGCTCGACACTGGCGGCTTTCGGCTGCGCGACTACGCGGATGGTCATCGCGTCGAGATCAAGGAAGTCGCCGGCATCACCAAGACCGTCTTCCTCGAGGCGGCCTATAGCTGGACGCAGTTCGAGTTTGACGCTGACGACTCGGCCACGCCGGTCACCGACACCGAGTACTGGACGCGGCGTATCACCGCGATGAACGCCTCGCACGCCGAAATGCTCGCCGCGGGCGAGCGGACGATGGGTGCGACTGCAGGCTGAGGACTTCCCGGCGGCACGCACAACAACTATCATAAGGTCGGCAGGCGGAATGGGGATTCCGAGTGCCGTTGGGGTGCGGCGCGGGGGCGCCGAATGCACGACCGGGGGACGGGGGATCGATGTCCGCAGCCGACGGGATCCGCGTCGTCGACGTCGACGCACAAACGACCGACACATTCCTGGAGTACGCGCGCACCTTCGGCCCCGTGCATGACGATTCGTACGTCTCTTCTGAGGACCTCGCCTCGTTCAACATCGCGCACGAGCCCGCCTTGTTGGCGCTTGATGCCAGCGGCGCACCGCTGGGCGCCGTCTCCCTGTTGCTCAACGGGTTCGCCACCGAGCATCTCGCGCGATTCCGGATTCTCCACGCGACCGATCCCGCAGCCTATCCGCTCCTGCTCGATGCCATACTGCTTCGCGTCCCGGAGGGCATCGAGCGCGTCTACCTGTTTCTGCCGGAGCATCCGGGCGACGTGCTCGAGAGCCTCACTGCGGCGGGCTTCGGGCAGTGCCGACGGGCGTACATCATGCTGAACGCGAGCCCGGCGAGCATGGCAGAACTCGACTTGCCGGGTGAGACGACGTTCGAGCAGGCGCAGCCCATCGTTGCCAAAGACTGGGCGAACATCATCAACACTGCGTTCCACGGCCATCCGGGGCACTTCAACATGACCGCCGAGCAGGCTGACGAGATGCTGTCGCAGAGCCGGGTCATCCGCGCAGGCACGCTCATGGCGCATCGCGGGGGCAGGCCGGCGGGCCTGGTGCTCACGCTGGCCGACGAGCACAGCCCGTACTCTGCAACGGTCGAGACGCTCGCGGTCATGCCGGCCGACCAGCACATCGGCATGGGCCGTGCGCTGCTGCGCGCCGCGCTGCGGGCTGCCGGGCGCGACGGACGTTCGTCGGTGAGCCTCTCGGTGAGCACCTTCAGCAAGCGCGCGATGGCGATGTACCTGGACGCTGGCTTCAACGTGCACGACGTCCGGGTGTGCTGGGAGAAGCGCCTCGCGTAAGGCGGCGGCGCGGTCTCAGGTGACCGGCGCGCCGAGGAGCGTCCGGATCTCGCCGATAACACTCGCGCGTTCCTCGCCCTGGAACTCATCTATGCGCTTGAGCGTGATGAGCACGCTCCGGTACGTGTCCTTGCGCGCACGGCTGGCGAATCGGCCCGGCTCGGGCGGAAGGAAGATCGCGAGGTCCTCGGAGAGCTTGATTCGGGCCGCCACAGCGCGTGCCTTCTCGAGGTCGACCCCGGTGGGCTCTTCCCATGCCGAGAGGGTGTGCATCACGTAGGCGATCGCGAACGCCCCCGCGGCGTTTCCGGACTGCTGGAGGCCGAGCATGCCGCCCGCCATCATTCTGTTCATCTGCGAATCGCGGCTCATCTCGGCGGCTCCCATCCTTCGGTGCGCCTGAGCGCGTGTCCCTGCCACAGGTAGAGCGAAGCGCACGTGCGGTACGGCGCCCATGCCTCGCCCACGCGTGCGATGGCCGCGCGGCTGTCCTCGCTTTCGAGCCGGTAGAGCCAGGCCACCGCCGAGCGCAGCGCCCCGTCGTCAACGGCGAGCACGTCGGGGCGGCCGAGCGAGAAGATGAGGAACATCTCGGCGGTCCAGCGGCCGATGCCCTTCACCTCGGTGAGTTTGGCGATGACCTCCTCGTCGGGGAGGGTGACCACGCGCTCGAGGTCGAGCGACCCGTCGGCCACGCGGGCGGCCAGGTCGCGCAGGAACGACGCCTTGCTGCCCGACAGCCCTGCGCCGCGGAGCGTGGCGTCGTCGGCTGCGAGGATGTGCGCGGGCGTTGGGTCGCCACCGAGTGCGGTCACCAGGCGCGCCCAGATCGTCGTGGCCGCCTTGTCGGAGAGCTGCTGCGCCACGATGGCACCCGCAAGCGAGGAGTAGAGGTCCGCCTCGAGCCCCTGCTCGATCGACCCCACGCGCGCGATCAGCGCACCGAGCGTCGCATCGGCGGCCGAGAGGTGGCGCACCTCGGCGGAGCTTGGCGTGTACGAGAGCGTCTTCGGCATGCGCCGATTGTAGCGCGCCGAGGGCGTCCTACCGTTGACGGTGTCAGAGCACGGTCGTACTGTCGGTACGACCAGATGGTACGACCAGGAGGCATCGATGGCGGTCGAGAAGTTCTCCATTTCCCTGCCCGAGGAGCTCGTGGCGGATCTGGATGAGTTTGCGGGTCAGGATGCGCTCACTCGCAGCGGGCTCATCCGTGAGGTGGTCTCCGAGTACGTGTCCAAGCGGCGTTCGGCCACCTACGAGGAGGAACGCCACGCGCGGATCACGCGGGCGATCGAGGGTTTCGAGCGCCTCGCCGATGAGTGGGGTCCCGACGAGCGGAGCTCGTTGGACCTTCTCCATGAGATCAGGGAGGAGTCGCTCGGTGAGGAGTGAGCGAACGCCCATGGTGCTTGATGCGTCGGTTGGGGTGAAGTGGTTCAAGGCGGAGGCCGGTTCCGATGACGCCCGGAAGGTTCTCGCTCTCCACGATGCTCGGCAGGTGCACGTCGTGGTGCCCTCGCAGTTCATGCTCGAGGTGGTTGCCGTTGCCTCCCGGGACAGCGTCGACCGGGGCCGGGAGGTGTGGGCGCTGCTACGGGATGCGGACCTCACCGTTGTCGGCCTGGATGACGCACTAGCCGGCGCGGCCCTTGAGCAGTGCCGGCTCCTCGGCTGCTGCTTCTACGATGCGCTGGCGCCCGGTCTCGCGGCTCTACTCGGCGCTACCCTATACTCGGCTGACGCCAAGGCGCATATGCGTTTTCCCGGCGTGCAGTTGCTCGGCTGACGGTATGCTGTGCACGGGAGGTGCCGACGTGAGCGACGAGTTGATGTCAGGCGCGGATGAGGCGGCCCCGGTGGAGCCGGGAGCGACGGGCGAGACGATCGAGTGGGAGTACCGCGTCCCGCTGCTGACGAGCCGCTTCATGCTTTACGACTTCATCAAGGTCATCATCCTGTCCGTGTTGATCATGTATGTGCTCGTTGCGGTGATGGGCTGGTTCGTCGACGGCGAGTTCGTATGGATGCCTCCCCAGGTGTTCCTCATCGCCAGCGGCGCCATGGCGGGCCTCTTCACGATCGCCTGCCTGCTCCTCGGCAATCACGTCACGATGCAGTTCTCCGTTGGCCCAGACGGTGTGGGTTACGCTTCGGGCACCCGCGAGAAGAAGTGGAATCGCGCGGCGATCATCGTCGGAGCGCTCGCAGGCAGTGCGACCGCAGCCGGCGCGGGGCTGATCGCCTCCTCCCAGGAAGAGGGCGGCTGGCCGTGGGCCGAGCTGCACCGGGCGAACGAATACCCCGGACCGCGGGTGATCACGCTGCGCAACTCATGGCGAGCGGTGCTGCGGTTGCACTGCACGCCGGAGAATTACGAGCAGGTGCGGGCCGCGGTGTTGGCGGGTCTGGCGAAGGGCGCCGCCGAGCGAGTAACGATCGAAGCCGAAGCACCGCCGAGCGTGCCGCGGCCGTGGTACTCATGGGCTGCCGCGGTGGTCGTGCCGGTGGTGGCAGCGATCCTGGTGACCGCGTGGCCGTGGCTGCAGTACGAGGACGGCATGCGATTCGTGGTGTTCTCGGCGCTGCTGCTGATCGTCGCGGGGCTTCTCGGCGGCTGTCTCCGCCGATGGGCTGCCGCGGCGTCTCTGGTACCCACGGCGTATATCGCGTTCCTGACGGTGCGCGAGATGCTCTCGACCTCTGAAGGCTGGTTCCCCGGCGAGATCGTCTACGGCTGGGAGTACGACACGGCGCTGCTCGCGATCACGCTTGCGGGTGAGGCAATGCTCGTGGGGCTCGCGCTATGGCGGCTGTTCAGTCGGGAGCGCGCAGCGGCCGAGGGCTAGGTGGCCGAGTCGACCCAGAGCACCTCGACGCCCGCCGCTTGCGCGACCTCTCGTAGCCTGCGGTCAGCGGTGACGAGCGGTACGTTCTCGGTTTGGGCCAGAGCGACGTACGCGCAGTCGTACACCGAGTGACGGTGCGCTATCGCGATATCGAAGGCGAGCTCAACAAGGTCGGTCGATTCCAACAGCTGGAGATCGATCCGCTGAAGGATGCCCAGCGATTCTCGAACGACTTCGGGCGTGTACTCGCCTCGGTCGGCCTTCTTCCAGAGTGCCTGCGTGCATTCAAGCATGCACCAGTCTGGGGCGACAGGAGTCTCGGACGCCTCGAAGCGCGAGCGGGCATCCGCCGTACCGGCTTCCTCGAGGACGAGCTTGACGAGCACGCTGGCGTCGAAGACCGCGCAGCTCATCGGGAGTCCCGGAACTCACGAATGATCTCGGTCGAGTCAGTCGTGCTCGGAGGGATGCTCGCTCGGAATGCGTCGAGCAGCGCGAGCGACTCCTCCTTGTTGAGGCGCACCGACTTCTTGAGAGTGCGCTTGATCTCGGCCTGAAGCGATCGGCCGTTCTGCTCCGCACGGCTGCGCAGCTGCTCCAGCACCTGTGGGTCGATGTCGCGAATGAGGAAGTCTGTCATGGCGCCCGGCCTTTGCTGACGATGTGGTATCGAAACGATACTACCCATTCTGTTCTTCCCTCCGCAATCGTCGTGCAACTCGTTGTGGGCGCAACCTCGGCTATACTCGCAGGCGACGTGTAACGCGCGGTCACCCGCATCTGAACCGCATCTGACCGGCCGACTCACCCGGAGGCAACAATGCTCGACGGCCGCTACCTTCGCGACAATCTCGAAGCCGTTCGCACCGCACTCGGCACGCGCGCTGGCGGGTGGGACTTCGACCGCTTCGTGGCGCTCGACGACGAGCGTCGCCGGCTGATCGGCGAGGTGGAGAGTCGCCAGGCGCAGCGCAACGACGCTTCCAAGCGCATTGGCGAGCTGATGAAGGCGGGACAGCGCGATGACGCTGAAGCCGCCAAGGAGCAGGTGCGTGTCATCAACGACGAGATCACCGGGCTCGACGCCGATCTCGCCCTGGTTGATGCCGACGTCCGCGAGATGCTCCTCACCATCCCGAACGTTCCCGATGCCAGCGTGCCGGTGGGCGCCGACGAGAGCGACAACGTTGAGATCCGCCGCTGGGGCACGCCGCCGGAGTTCAGCTTCGAACCGGTGGCGCATTGGGATCTCGGTCCGGCCCTCGGCGCGATCGACTTCGAGCGCGGTGTGAAGCTCGCCAAGAGCCGCTTCGTGGTGCTCGGCCGCGACGGCGCGCGCCTCAACCGCGCGCTCATCAACTTCATGCTCGATACCCACGGCGCCAAGGGCTACACCGAGTGGTCGGTGCCGGCGCTCGCCAACGAGGAGACGCTTCTCGGCACGGGCCAGCTTCCCAAATTCGCCGACGACCTCTTCCACACCGACGAGGGGCTGTTCCTGATTCCCACCGCCGAGGTGCAGCTCACCAACCTGCACCGCGACGAGGTGCTCGAGGCCGACACGCTCCCACGCCGCTACTGCGCGTACACGCCGTGCTTCCGCGAGGAGGCGGGCGCGGCGGGCCGCGATACCCGCGGCATGATCCGTGTGCACCAGTTCGACAAGGTCGAGTTGGTGAAGCTCGCCGCCCAGGAGAGTTCGTTCGATGAGCTCGAGGGCATGGTCGCCGATGCCGAGGACATCTTGCAGCAGCTCGGCATCGCCTACCGGACGATCGTGCTTTGCACCTGCGATATGGGCTTCTCGGCAGCTAAGACCTACGACATCGAGGTGTGGCTCCCGAGCTACAACAACTACAAGGAGATCTCGAGCTGCTCCAACTGCACTGACTTCCAGGCGCGTCGGGCAAGCATCAAGTACCGCTCGCCGGGCGAATTCAAGGGTTCGCGTCTCGTGCACACCCTGAACGGCAGCGGGCTCGCGGTGGGCCGAACGCTCGTTGCGGTGCTCGAGAACTATCAGCAGGCCGACGGCTCGGTGGTTGTGCCCGAAGTGCTGCGCCCGTATATGGGCGGCCAGGACGTGATTCGGGGGGAGGCGCGATGAAGCGCGCAGCGCCGTTTGCGATGCTGCTGCTTGTGCTCGCACTTGCGCTGGGTGGATGCGGGGACGACGCAACCGGGGATGCAGCGGACAGCGGTTCCACGGGGACCACCACTTCGGCGATCACCGTTGTGGAGGGCTTTGACGCCATGGCGACCGATGGCGCAAACGAGTCGGCCGCGCTCTCGGCGCTGCCCGCGCTGGCGGAGGCCCAGAAGGAGTCCGGCGAGTGGGACGATGTGGACTGGGAGGCGGTCGACGCTGCCGAGCCCCGGTTCGTCGCGTACATCGTGCGAGTCGAGCTTGCCGACCAGGTCGCGCTGTTCGAGGTTCGTGCCGACGGGATCCCGCACAATCTCTACGGCTACCAGCGGGCCTTCGACAGCGGTTCGATCATCTGGACGGCGGCTGCCGACTCGCAGGGCGCGACAGCGGTAGCTGCGAGCGCGGGGGAGACGCTGGTCACCTCGGCCGTTGAGACAGCGATGCGCGATGCGTTTCCGGAGGACCCGTTCACGGTCTTGGTCGCGGGTTACCGGTTTGCCTACCTCCTCGAGGGGACGGACCCGCTGCTTTTCGAGGTGGCCCCCGACGGCAGTCTCATCTCGGCGAGCAGGTAGCGGACGCGAACCGCAGCGGCGGCGCTAGGCGGTACTCAGCATCCCCAGGAACCTCGGAACGCTCGGCGGCGACGCGTTCTTGTCGGCGGGCATGCCCGCAGTGACCCTCGCCAATGTGATCGACTCGAGTTGCTGCCAGACGAGCGCGTCGAGCTCGTTCCACATCCTGTGCGCGCCGCAGTATCCGGAGCGGTTGCATGCTTGGGGGTCACGGGTGCATTGCGCCAGTGAGAACTCCGGCTCACACGCCCGGATGATCTGCGCCATCGTGATCTCCTCGGGAGTCAACGCGAGCGAGAGCAGATTCTTGTTGTAGCCCTCGTTGCGCACGAGGTTGGCCGCAGTCAGGAACATCACGATGGAAGCGCCGAAGTTCTCCGGCACATCGGCTGCCTCGCACAGATCGCGCACGGAGATCGTCGCCCCCACCGGGATCTGCGCGAGCTCGTACATGATGCGGACGGCATAGTCCGTCCGTCTGGTGATCGCCACCGTACCCCACCTCTCGTGCGCCCCCGCGCATACGAATTGGTCGGAATGGTACCACCATTCGGGGGGCCAGGCGCGCTGTCCTGCCAATCGGCCCTGCCGATTTGGCGAACGGCGACAAACGGAGTGTGAGCGGCATCACATTAACCGAAGGTAACGACGACGTAAGGTTCCCTAGTGCCGACGACGGGCGAGCGTGCTAGCGACGAGCGCGATCGCCTCTTCAGCCGAAGAGGCGAGAAGCAGCAGGTCGGCACCGGCCGCGCGCAGCGACTCGCCCGGGTCCCAGCCCAGCGCGATGACGGTCCTGTCGGCCTTGAGCGCGAGGGCCACCTCGGAGATCGTGCCCGTGCCGCCGGGAAGCGCGATCACCACGTCGCTCGAGAGCACGTTGATGACGTTGCGCGCATCGCCCATACCGGTTCGGATGGCGATATCCACGTGGTGGCTGGCTTCGTCGGCGGTGTCTCCCTTGAGCACGCCGACCACGAGGCCGCCCGCCTCATGCGCGCCGCGGGACGCCTCGTCCATCACTCCGCATGCGCTGCCACCGGTCAACAGCACCCATCCGCGCTCGGCCACGAGTGCGCCCACGCGATAGGCCAACGCCCGCGCGGGTGCATCGAGCGTACGACCGGCCCCCATGACGCCGACGATCGTCTGCATCGAGCGTCACCTCCCGTGCCCATCGTACTCACATGTTGCGCGTCTCGCACGCATTGCTTGACCGGTCGATGCCGACGGCACACACTCGCGGCAGGGTTCAGGGGAGCGCGGGGAGACGCACCGCTGATGGATCTGTTCGCGGGCAAGATGACGCTCTACGCGCTTCTGAGCGCGTTTGCCGCCGCGCCGCTCACGGTCGGGCTGCTCTCCCTGTTCAGGCGGTCGGTCGTCCGGGGGATGAAGGTTGATACCGGAGCGACGCACGGGGACAGGCCCGGCGCGGCCGATTCGAGCGCGGGGCGCTCACGGCTCACGCTCAGGTCCTCGGACGCCGCCCAGCTCGCCGCGCTCGGCGTCTACAGCGCTGCGGGGGTGACGTTCGCTCCGTTTGCGCTTCGTCGGCGGAGCGAGCTGCTCTTCGACTACCTGTCGAGGGTGTGGCTCCATGTGGGCGCGGTGCATATGATCGCTGGTCCGGACCTGGTCACGGCGACGGTCTCGCCGCCCGAGTTTCTCGTGTTCCTGAGCGGTCGTATGTCGCGACGGTTCATCCACGATTCGATTGATCTGGGGGCGTACTTGTCTGGTCTCGATCTGGCGCCGGACCCCGACGGCCGTTATCGCGTGAACCAGCTGTTCTGCCGCGACAACGTGTGGCGCGATGCCATGCGTGGCCTCGCCGGGGTCAGTGCCGCGGTCCTCATGGACCTGCGCGGCTTCACTCCCGCCAACCGGGGCTGTGCGTACGAGATCGGCGAGCTCCTCCAGGGTGTGCCGTTGGGACGGGTAGTGTTCGCCGTTGACGGGACCACCGACCGACTGTTCCTCGATGCGTTGTTCGAGGAGATCCGAACAGGCTTGCCCGTGGAGTCGCCCAACGCGTGGCCCGGAAGCATCGCATCGCGCATCGTTTCGGTGGATGATTCGGTCGAGGGGCGCAGGAGGCTGCTGCGCGTGCTTGCCGACAGCGTTCCCGCCTGATGGAGGGCCAATGAACGAAGAGGAGTACCTCAGCACGCGGCTCGACGACCAGCTCGCATGGTACGACCGCAAGGCGAACCTCGCGCGCCGCAGGTACAAGACCCTGCGGGCGATCGAGTTCACGAGTGCCGCACTCGTCCCGGTCGCGGTGGTGCTGGGAAGCAGCCTCTACCACCGGCTCGCTGCCGCATGTCTCGGCGCGCTGGCGGCAGCAGCAACCGGCTTTCAGTCGGCCAACCACTACCAGGAGAACTGGGTCGAGTACCGGGCGGTGGCCGAACAGCTCAGAAGCATGCGTTTTGCGTTCCTGGCGAGGACAGCGCCGTACGACGGTGACGACGGATTCAAGGTGTTCGTCAGCCGTGTCGAGGAGCTCCTCTGCGGCGAGCACGTCTCCTGGGGCGGCCGTATGGGTGCTCAGCAGAAGAGTCCACTTCCGGACTACCTCCGCTAGCGAAGCCAGACTACCAGCATCCCTACACCGAACGAGGCCACGTTCATCACGACCGACATCCTGAGTGCGCTGCCGCGCCACTCGGGCAGCAGGCGTGCCAGCACCTGCCACTCCACGAGCACCACTGCCACCTCCAGCACGGCCAGCGTTGCCGCCGTAACGGGATCTGCGAGTGAACGGCTTCCGCTGGCGGCCATCTCGGCCGCAAGGAGGAGGTTGACCGTCGGATTAGTGGCGACGTTGATGAGCCCGAGGACGGCCAGCTCGCGCGGTGCGCGCATGCCGAACCACGCGGCTACAACTGCCAGCTCCACCACCAAGGTGATGGCGAGCGAGGTACCGAGCGACCGCACGACCATCAGTGCGGCGCCTGCGATCTCCGCGTTGTTCACAGTCCGTCGGTGGGCGGTGTCTCCGCAGCTCCGGCGGCCGGTGCCTGCGGCTGAGCCGCCGGCGCGGGTTCGATGCCTGCTGCGGCGAGCGCCTCGGCTTGCTTGCGCCTGTCGCGACGCACCAGCCAGACGATGAGCAGCACCACGAAGGCTATGAAGCCGACCACGGCGAGGCCGAAGCAGCCGAAGATGATGCCGAACGTGGTCGTCATCATGCGCTCGTACTCTGCGGCGGCCTCGGGGTAGAGCTCCGGATCCACGGCGTTCGCCCACGCCGGGGTCACGCCCGCGAGCCAGGCCGCGGCAGCGAGCGGCAGTGCGGTCAGCCGCGCGGTCGTGCGCATGGGGCCTCCTCCGCTAGCGGACGCTCTCCGTCTCGCCGAGTGTGACGTCGCCGGAATAGACGTCCCACTCCTCGTTGTCATCCATCCGCCAGACCTCGACCTCCAGCAGCGCCCCGATCTCCTTCGACCGGATGGTGCCGGCCAGATTGAGCTGCGTCGTGATCGCCTCGCCGTCGACCGCCACGATGATGTCGCCCGGCTCGAGCCCGGCCTCCTCAGCAGGCGAGCCCTCGTCGATCGTGTCGATGTACGCGCCCTGCTCGACCGGCAGTCCGTAGAGATCCGCGGTTACCAGGTCGATGGTGATGGTGTTGGCGCCCAGGTACGGGTTGAACGACCGGCCGTGCGCGATGAGATCCTCGATGATGCCTTCGGCCACGCCGATCGGGATGCAGAAGTTCAGTCCCTGCGTGCCAAAGTCGCCGAGTCCGGCCGACGGGATGCCGACCCACTCGCCTCTGTAGTTCACAAGCGCACCGCCCGAGTTGCCGTGATTGACGGCGGCATCCACCTGGATTGCGGCCGCGAGCTGCGCGAGTTCGAGCTCGCCGGCCTGCTCGCCGGTGAACAGCTCCTGGCCGAAGGTGCGGCCGGTGGCCGAGACGATGCCGGTGGTGACCGAGATGCCGATGCCGACGGGGTTTCCGATGACCACGATCGGGTCGCCCGGCCTCAGTTCGTCGGACGAGCCCACCTCGATCGGGTTCAGCCCGTCACGCTCGACTTTGATGACCGCGATGTCGTTGATGGCGTCGCGACCTACGATGCGTGCGGGCACGTTCTCCACGCCGAGCTGCACGAGGACCTCGTCCTGGGGCGTGACGAGGTCGCTCTGGGTGACCACGTGGTTGTTGGTGACGATGTAGCCGTCCTCGCTGATGATCACGCCGCTGCCGGTGGACTCGGGCGAGGAGGTCGCGTAGCCGGTGTTCGGATCCACGAGCTCGGCGCCCGAGATGATGGAGACGACCGAGGGTGCGGCTGCGTCGGCGGCAGTTCGGGCGAAGTCGGCGCTCACCGCGCCGGCGGGCATACCTGTCGAAGCGTCGCCGCCGCTGAACGCGCCAAAGATCGCAAGGATGAGCGACAGGAAGATCGCCGAGGCGAGACCGCCGCCGATGGCGGCGAGCACGACCGGCAGGACGATGCTTCGCTGGTTCGGCTGACCGGTTGCGGGATCGTACGCCATATCCTCACGTCCTCCTTCGTGGCGGTCCGCCAAGTGCGCGCTGGCCGACCGGTGGCATCGGGCAGCGGTTACTCGTCGGCGGAGCCTATGTCCGAGACGTACCAACCCTCGTCACCCACGACGAGGAGCGCGCCGACGTTTTCGGTGGTCCCGTCGGACCAGTACATCGTGAAGAGCACCACCGCGCTCCCGTCTTCCTGGATCTCGGCGCCGAGGAACTCCCAGTCGGTGTACTCGCCGGTGAGTTCGCTCAAGTCGTAGTCGTAAAGTGGCGTGGTCGTGAAGGTGTACGCGTCGTCGATGCGTCCCTCCATGATCGCGAGCAGCATTTCGTTCACCGTCCACGCCGCGGCCTCCTCGGCCGTGAGCGCAGTCGTGTCTGTCGCCGGCTCATCGGCACCCTCTTCGATGGCCACCTGGGTCATGTCGACGGTGTAGACGTCGGTTGCGAACCATTCTCCGTTGCGGCTCTCGAGGATCACGCCCTTGTCGTACGTGGCCTCGTCGGGCGTGATGTAGTACTCCTCGTAGCCGTCCTCCATGGTGATCTCGACGTACCACCAGTCCTCGCCGCGGTAGTACTGATCGGCGACATCGGTCAGGGCATCCATGGATGATTCAAAGCCCTGCTCCTCGCTGATCTCGATCCGACCGCGCTCGCCCTCCTGCTCGACCACGATCGAGTTCTCATCGTCGGTCGTGGTCTCGTCGTCGGGGATGAAGAAGAGCGTGACGCAGCACCCGAGGATGCACAGCAGTATCACGCCGGCCACGATTGCGATGATCATTCCGGTCTTCTTCTTGGGTGGTGTGGCTGGTGGCGCCGAGTAGGTGGGCTGTGCGGACGGCGCCTGCTGCTGATAGGTGGGCTGTGAGGACGGCGTCTGCTGGTAGGCAGGTTGCTCGTTGGCGGGCTGCTGCTGGTAGCCCGAGGTGGGCGGGGCCACGGGCGTGGCCGAGTACTGCTCGTGGGGGATCGCCGTCGTCTGCACGTAGGGCGACTCCGGCACCCTTGAGGTCGGCGCGGGTTCTTCCAAGACGCCCTGCACGGCCTCATCCGGGCCGGGTTCCGGCGCGGCGGGAACCTCTCCCGTTGTGAGGTGGACACCGCAGTCTCCGCAGAACTCCTTGTCCTCAGGGTTCGCGGCACCACATGCGGGACAGATCATTGCGTCTCCTCCCCCGTGCTCGGACTATGTAGAGCGTATCCCCGTAAGCGGGGGTCGTCCAGGCGGCGCAGCGGCCTGGACCCGCTACTTCGCGATCTCGGCGAAGTGCGCCTCGTAGCGCCCGCCTCCGGCCTCGGCGAACGTCTCGTACGGCGGGATCTCGTACACGCGCAGCCGGTTGTCGAGGAAGTCGCTGAAGATGAGCAGCTTCCCGTCGTCGGAGACATCGAGCGCGGTGGGCTGGTTGCCCGCGATGAGCGCGTCGAGCGGCGCGCCGGTGGCCGCGTCGAAGACCAGGATCGAGCCCCACTCGGGGCCGGGGATGTAGTAGCTCTTCTCGTTGTTCTCGCCGCGGCAGCTCACGAACAGCATCGTGCCGTCGGGCGTGAGGTCGATCGTGTTGGGCTTCTCGTCCACGTCCACGAACTTGGTGGTGGCTCCGGTCTTCATGTCGTGCACCCAGATGAGGTCCTGCGACATGTCCGAGATGAACAGGCGTCCGTTCTTCTCGTCGGCCACGATGTGCCTGAGCGCACCACCCTCGGTGAACAGGACTTCTTTGGTGTACGTGGCGAGGTTGATCCGCTCAAGATCTCCCGAATCGAAGCCGGCCACGTACAGCCACGTGCCGTCGTCGGTGGCATACATGCCGCGCGGCGTGTTCGAGACGCCGATCCGCTTCACGAGCTTCCCGGTAGCCAGGTCGATGATCGACACGTCGTCGCCGGACCAGTTTGATGCGTACAACGTCTTCTCATCGGGGGAGAGCTCGACCCATTTCGTCCATGTGCTGCCGGAGTCGAACTCGCGCACCACCTGTCGCGTCTTCACGTCGATCTCGAAGCACTTGGCGGTCTCCATCTGGCTGGTGTAGGCGAGCGTCCCCGCCTCGTTGAAGATGACTTCCACCGCGCCGTACTCGCCGATGTCCACTCCGCCAAGCAGTTCCCCGGTGCGCGGGTCGAAGATCTGGATGGACGGGGGGCCGTCTAAGATGCTCGTCCACGCCTCGCTGCCGTCGTGCGTGACCGAGACGCCCTTCGGCGCGCCGAGTGTGGTGATGAGGCCGAGGCCGTGCAGCACCTGGCCTTCGGGGTCGAGGTAGTACTCGAGCGCGAGTGGCGCGTCGATCGAGTACTCGCGCGTGAAGGTGTTGTAGCCAGCCATCTCGATGGTGAGCGTGACGGTTCCCGACAGTACCTCGGCGTTGAACGGGGCCGTTCCGCTCAGTGCCTTCCCGCTGGCAGGTTTGATGGTGACCTTCGCGCCCCCGGGATGCGTGGTCACCGTCACCGCCTGTGGCAGAGGCTCGAGGTCGTAGTCGAGCTTCGACTTACGAAGGCGCTTGAGCTCGACGGTGGTGCCCACCGGCTCGTAGCCCGTGCGCTCGATCTGGACCGAGTACATGCCGGGCTCGAGGTCCTCCACTTCCAGCGTCCCAGTGCCCACCACCGAGCCATCGAAAAGGATCATCGCATCGCTGGGTGCCGCGGTGATGATCGCCGAGGCGGGGCGGGTGAAGAGGAACGCGGCGAGGCCGATCGCCGCGAGTGCTGCGACGACGAGCCCAAGACGCGTGAGCGGTGACACGCGAGAGGATGTCCGACGGGGGCCGCGACCGCCGCGCTGACGGTGGCCGCGCGGAGCCACGAACTGCGGCTTGTCCTGCCGACGGGGGTTCGCAACGTGAGCCGCGCTTCGCCCCGCGACAGTACGGGCCGGGTCGATCGTCCCGTACTTGCCGTGGAAGGACTTGCTCGATCCTCGTTTGCGGCTCCGGTACTGCTCCATGAGCACCCCCGGCAGCCATACTACTTGAGTTCGAACACCACCGTCACGGATGCGGTGATGTCCAGCTGGCCGGGCTCTATGGCAACCGATCCTGCCGCATCCATCGACTCGGCGGCAGCGCGGTAGTAGATGGGTGTGCTGAGGCCGGTCTCACTCACGCTGATGATCTCGCCCAGGTTCTTGCCCGCGGCCTTCGCCATCACTTCGGCGCGCTCGCGCGCATCGGCGATTGCGAGCTCGATCGCCTCGTTGCGGACGTCGGCGTCGTCATCGAGCATGAACGAGGGGCCGCCGATCTCGTTGGCGCCCGCCTCGCTTGCCGCGCCGATCACGTCGCCGATCTTCTCGATGTCGCGGATCTTCGCGCGCACCTGGATGCTTGCGCGGTAGCCGGTGATCACGGGCGTGTCGCCGGTGTACGACTGCTCGGGGTAGACGCTCACGTTGGCGGTCTGGATGTCCTCGGATGCGACCCCGGCGCCTTTCACGGCTGCCGCGACCCCCTCGGCGATGGCGTTGGCCTTCGAGAGCGCGTCCGACGCCTCGTCGGACTGGACGGTCACGCCGAAGTACATCTCGGCCACGTCCGGTGCGGCGACGCTCTCGCCCGAGCCGCTCGCCGTGACCGTGTACAACGGCGCAGCGCCATCGGTGGTCACGACCTTCGTCTGACAACCGCCGAGCGCAAGGACGCTCAGTGCCAGCGCCGCAGCGATGATGAGCTTGGTGTTCATGGCTGCTCCTTTCGGACGGAGCGGTCGTACCCGCGCCCGCCTCCCGGGTGTGTCTTACCCGTTGGACGGGGTCACGCCACGGATGGTTCGCCGAAGTGTGCAGCATGACAGAAGCAGGTCGCGTGGCGCGTGCGTCGAATGACGGTTCAGTACGACCCAAACCCGCTCGGCACGCCCGGCCAGTGGTACGTAATGGACCTTGATCTCAGCGGTATCCAGACGGCGCAGGGTGGCGGCAACCCGTCGGAGTACCTCCAGTACATGAAGGCGTACTCCACGGTCGAGCAACTCGATGACGCGAGCGTCAACGGCGTGGACTGTGAGCACTACTTCCTCACGATCGACACCACGAAGCTTGCCGACATGGCCGTGGAGAACTACAAGACCCTCGCCGAACAGATGCCCGCGGGTGCCGCCGAGCCGGACGAAGAGGCGCTCCGAGCGATGTACGAAGGCGCGACCATGACGGTCGACATCTACATCTCCAAGGAAGATGGCATGCCGCGCCGCCAGGAGATGTGGATGGATTTCAGCGGTGATCTCGATGCGACGATGGAGATCACGCTCGACCTGTTCGACTTCAACCAGCCGGTCGAGATCACGGCGCCCGATGGTGCGGTGCCCCTGCCCGAGCTTGACTCGGGAGTCTGACTCGAACGTCAGCGCATATAACGAAGGGCCCTGCCGATGGCGGGGCCCTTCGTGTAAGTCTTCGTGGCGCGCCCTGCAGGATTCGAACCTGCGACCTTCTGATTCGTAGTCAGACGCTCTATCCAGCTGAGCTAAGGGCGCGTGTGTGCGCGAGGCTTCAGTATCCTGCCTGGTCGCACGTTAGTTGTCAAATGGCGGAGAGTGAGGGATTCGAACCCTCGAAGGGGCTATTAGCCCCTTACTCGCTTAGCAGGCGAGCGCCTTCAGCCGACTCGGCCAACTCTCCGCGTGAGAGAAGCGCCGCCCATTGTAGCAGGGGTGCCGCCGAGCGTCACCGCCTCGATCTACGAAGGCTGAACGCCGGCTTCGGTAACCTCACGCGCGCCGCTGCCGACCACATGGCCGTCCACGAGCCGCAGCTCCTCGTCGGCGTGATCGGCCATGCGCGGGTCGTGGGTGACCATGATGCACGTCATCGCGCGCTCGTGGACCTGACGCTTGAGCAGCTCGACCACCTGGAGGCCGCGCTCGGTATCCAGGTTCGAGGTGGGCTCGTCCACCAGCATAACCTCCGGCTCGTTCATAAGCGCTCGCGCGATCGCCACGCGCTGACGCTCGCCGCCTGAGAGCAGTGACGGGCGGTGGCCTGCGCGCTCGGCCATGCCGAAGTCGGCGAGCAGCCCGTCGGCGCGCTCACGGTCGGCGCGGGTGACCTTGCCCGAGAGGTGTGGGACGAGCAGGAGGTTCTCGCGCGCGCTCAGGTACGGCACGAGGTGATGCTCCTGGAAGACGAGCCCGACCTCGGTGCGGCGGTATCGGGCCGCCTCGGTGGCGCTGCGCAGGTGCACGGGCTTCCCGCCGATGATGATCTCGCCCGAGGTGGGTTGGAGCAGCCCGGCGATGATCGAGACAAGCGTCGTCTTCCCCGAGCCCGAGGGCCCGAGCACGGCGAGCAGCCGGCCCTTGCCGAGGGCGAACGACACGTCGTCGAGCGCGGTCACCTGCGTACGGCCGCTGCCGTAGACCTTCGTGATATTCCTGACCTCGAACATCAGGCCTCAGCGCTCCTGCCGAGGGCCGTGGCCGGGTCGGTCTTGAGGATGCTCCTGAGTGAGAAGAGGCTTCCCACGTACGCCATTCCGAAGACGGCGAGCACGGCGACCGCCCAGCGGCCGAGGTCGGGGTCGAACGCCATCATCGGCGGCATGCCGGCGCCCGCGCCGAGCGCGACGACGATGCCGAACGCGGTCGCCACCGCCACGAGGATCGTGATCTGCAGCAATAGCTGGCGGTAGAGGTAGGCGTTGGAGGCGCCGATCGCCTTGATCGCCGCGATCTGCCCGGTCTTGTGCAGCGTGGTGATGTAGAAGAACACGCCTACGAGCAGCGCGCCGATGATGATCGATACCCACTGGATCCCGCCGACAGCCAGGATCATCTCGGGCATGCCGTTGCCGGCACGGGCGGCCTCTTCGGGGGAGGCGAGCGTGTACGCGTCCCCAAACTCGGCCTGCACGTCCTCGAGGCTGGCGTCATCGGTGAGCTCGATCGCGGCCACCGAGGCGCTGCCCGCGAATTCCGCCTCCATCTGCGCCGCGCCGGCGGCGTCCGCGCCGCCCTCCTCCTCGACGCGCCCGAGGACGGAAGCGACGTGGAGCTGCTCCCAGGTATCGAGGCTCACGAAGAGCGTCGGCACCATCACGTAGCGGCGGTTCTCGGTGAAGCCGACCACGGTGAGCTCGGTCTCCACTGGTGTGAGGGTGACCGTGTCGCCGAGTTCGATGCCCTCGAGCTTGGCCGTGATGTCCATGACGGTCTCACCGGTTCCGATCTCTCCGGTGCCCTCAACGATCGGCAGCTGGTCGAGCCGGTCGCCCAGGCCGATGACGCGCACGTCGAACGGCTCCTCGGCGGAGCCCACGCTCGCGAAGGTGTGGCCCACGCCGTAGGCGCTCGCCACGCCGGGCGTATCGGCGATCGTCTCGAGGTCGTCGGCCGAGAGGATGGACCGCTCGAGTGTGGGATACGTGTCGCGCTGGAAGACGAGCGCGTCGGCGTCGAGCGAGGACTTCGCGCCCGACATGCCGGTCAGCAGACCCTCGGACATGGCCGAGGTGACCATGGTGAGTGAGACGACCAGACCGATCGCGAGGGCGATCAGCGCGAACTTGAGCTTGCTGCCGAGCAGTTCCTTGAGCGCGAGCATGCGGCTCCTTCGCGTGGGCAAAGCGAGCGGGCTATGGCGGAGGGGGTGGGATTCGAACCCACGAGACCCTTGCGGGCCTACTGGTTTTCAAGACCAGGGCGATCAACCGCTCTGCCACCCCTCCGCGCACGTGGATTATAGCGGAGGAGGGTCATCGCCGTGCTACGCGGCGCCACCCGGGCCGCGCGCAGGTACGGCCTCGCGCGCGGCCCGGGTGCAGGATCGATCTCGTCGGTGCTATGGCTCCAGGTCCCGCAAGAACACGTACACAAGCGTGCTGTACGCCTCGAGATGATCTTCCGGCCTGTCGCCGAGCAGCCAGTCGATGAACTTCAGATAGTCGAACTCCGTGTGCCAGATCTCCCAGAGGTCGTCGTAGTCCGTGCCCGCGAACTCGGTCGCGGCATCGAGCTGCAGATAACCGTCAAGGTCGCCGATCTCCCAGTTCGTGGACTCGAATGCCGCCACAGCGATGCCCGCTTTCGAGAACGCCGTGTAGTCGCTGAAGCCCGGCGGGGTGATGCCCGCCGGGTATCGGGGACTCGTGTGCGTGCGAATGCCGAGGTCGTAGTCGTCGATGATGCCGAGCATTTCATCGCGAACCCAGGTCTTGTGGTTGAAGGCCGCGTGGATGTAGCGGTAGTCGCCCACGATCAGCGAGTCGAAGTTGATCATCGCGATCGCGCGTTCCCGGTCGGCCTTGCTCATCTGCTTCACGTAGTAGTTCGAGCCTTCGAGGCCCACCTCTTCCGCACCGAAGGCGATGAAGGCGATATCGTAGGGCAGGTCGGCGTCGGCCAGGCGCTCGGCCACCTCGAGCATCACGCCCACACCAGAGGCGTTGTCATCGGCACCCTTTCCCGCCGGCACGCAGTCGTAATGCGCCCCGACGATCACGAGCGGCACGGTCTTGCCGGCAGGGGACGCCGTTGCCTTCTTGAACGCGATCACGTTCTGCGAGTACGACGGTTTCGAGGTCGGGCCGTAGGTGAAGGACTGGAACCCGGCGTTGTAGCCCATCGAGTCGAACCATGTGTCGATCTGCTCCGCAGCGGCGAGTTCCTGTCCGGTTCCGGCCGCGCGTGTCTCGGCTGCCAGCTCCTCCACATAGCCGTAGGCGAGCGTGCCCATCCCCTCGGGCACCACCGGCGTTGCAAGCGCGCTCGGCGCGAGCAGCGCGAGCAACAACCCGCCGGTCAGTGCAAGTGAGGTCAGCTTCTGTAAGCGACGCATAGGGGTCACTCCTCCCAGTCCACGCCCATGACAAGACTTCCTACCCCTCGGCGGGAGCCTACACGCCCTCCGCTGTGTTGAGATGCTGTAGCATCGGTGGGGATGGACGAAGACGTCGTATACATGGCGCTCGCGCTCGAACAGGCGCGTTTGGCCGCCGCCGAAGGGGAGGTCCCCATCGGCGCCGTTCTCGTGTGCGACGGTGCCGTTGTGGCGCACGGGCGTAACGCGCGCGAGAGCGCCGCCGATCCCACCGCGCATGCCGAGTTGATCGCGATCCGTGAGGGCGCGTGGCGACTCCGCAGGTGGCGCCTGTCGGGGTGCACGCTGTACGTCACGCTCGAGCCATGCCCCATGTGCGCCGGCGCGCTCGTGAACGCGCGCGTCGACCGGCTCGTTTATGGCGCAGCCGATCCCAAGGCCGGGGCCACGGGCACGCTGTACGACCTCTCGGCCGATTCGCGGCTGAATCACAGTTTCGAGGTGCGCGGCGGAGTGCTGGAGGACGAGTGCGGGCAGATACTCAAGGAGTTCTTCCAGGACCTGCGGGGGCGTCGGTAGGAACACATCGGGGAGGCGTCGATGAAGTCTCGGTCGGCACGGTTCGCACTGGCAGCATTGGTCGTGGCGCTCGGCTTTGCGCTCGCGGCTGCGCCGGCTCACGCCAAGTCGTACAGGATGACGAACGTGGCCATCACCGCCGAGGTCGCGCCTGACGGCTCGATGCTCGTCACCGAAGAGCGCACCTTCGACTTCAACGGCGACTACACCTTCGCGTACTGGGACCTCTACAAGAGCGGCCCGATCGACGCCCAGACGCTCGGGGCCTACCCGGTCATGGAGATCCTCGGCGTGTCGGGTCCTGAAGGCGACTACGCTATCACGGAGGACTTCGACGCGATCGAGATGCGCCCTCCGCAGACCTACAAGGTCACCGACTTCGGTGACTCGATCGAGGTCCGCGCATTCTTCCGGGCCGCGGACACCGAACATACGCTCACGCTTCGGTATCGAGTCTACGGCGCCGCCGTGCGCTGGCAGGATACCGGTGAGCTCTACTGGCAGTTCGTGGGCGACGCCTGGGAGCTCGACAGCGAGAACGTGTCGGTGCACATCATCCTGCCGGAGGGCGTGACGCGCGACGAGGTGAGGGCGTGGGCGCACGGTCCGCTCACGGGTGACGTGATCTTGAACGACGACGGCACGTTGGATCTCGTCGTCGACCGGCTGCCCGTGGGCTACTACGTGGAGGGGCGCGTGCTGTTCCCTCCCTCGGCGCTCAGCACTGC
The DNA here is from genome assembly GCA_030652115.1 of Coriobacteriia bacterium. Classification (NCBI taxonomy): domain Bacteria; kingdom Bacillati; phylum Actinomycetota; class Coriobacteriia; species Coriobacteriia bacterium. The sequence goes on from JAUSBK010000001.1 coordinate 349,774, forward strand.
CGAGATGATCGACGAGCCGCGCCTGCAGTCGGTGCTCGCCGAGGAGGACAAGCTGGCCGACGAGGCGAACACCGAGCGCTTCTGGAGCCGCGCGCAGATGGTGCTCTGGAGCGTGCTGCTCGGCATCCTGCCGCTCGCGGCGCTCGCCTGGGCGTATCTCTACTGGAAGAACCACGGCAAGGAGTACGTCCCGCAGTTCCGGGGTGAGTACTTCCGCGAGGAGCCCTCCGACTTGCCACCGGCACAGGTCTCGGCGCTCATCAACATGGGCGCCCCGAGCGAAACCGCGATGACCGCCACGCTGATGGATCTCATCGATCGGGGTGCCATAGCCATCGGGCGAGAGTACGCGGAAAAGAAGGCGCTTCTCGGCCTCATGAAGTCGGATGTGGAGACGTACCGCCTCACGCGGGTGCGAGAGAAAGAGATCGGGCTTGCGGCGAGCGAGCAGAAGCTCATCGACTTCCTCTTCGGCACGATGGCGCGTTCCGACAGCTTCACGATGGAGGAGCTCAAGCAGATCAACCAGAGCAAGACGCGCGCGGACGACTGGCTCGAGGGCGTGGCCGAGTACAAGAAACTCGTGACCGAAGAGGTCGAAGCGCGTGGCTTCTTCGAGCAGAAGGGCGGTAAGGCCGTCGGCGGCTTCATGGCGCTCGGCTTCCTCATCATGTTCTCCGGCATCGGCCCGGTCATCTTCGCCGGTACCGGGTGGTTCCTCCTGTGGACGATCCCGATCGGTCTCGCGATCGCCATCCTCGGCGGCAGCATGAAGCGCCGAACGCCGGCGGCGGCGGAGCTGGCGGCCAAGTACGCGGCCGTGCAGAGCTACCTCGAGGACTTCGGCCGGCTGCAGGAGAAGCCGCCGACCTCGATCGTGCTGTGGCGGCACTTCCTCACGCTCGCCGTGGTCTTTGGCATCGCCGAGCAGGTGATGCGCGACCTGAAGATCGTGGCTCCCGAGATCATGGCCTCTCCGATGATGGGCACCTGGATGTGGATGGCTACGCCGAGCTCGAGCGGCCTCTCGCCTATGAACTCGCTCTCCACCGGGATGGTGTCCGTGGCCTCCGTGGCGGCGAGTCACAACTCGTCGTCCTCCGGTGGCGGCGGCGGGTTCTCGGGCGGTGGCGGCGGCGGTGGCGGTGGCGGTGGCGGCGGGGCAGGGTGACCGTTCGTCGGGTTTCGATCGCCGTTCGGGTTAAGGAATGGCCGCAACACGCCGATTTGGTAAGAACAAGTGACACCACCGCGCCCGTGCGTCAAACGAAGAGAGAGCGATTCTAAGGCTATGCATCGGTCCAAACTGTTGCTGACAACCGCCCTTCTTCTGACGGTTCCCGCTCCCGCCTACGCGATGAGCGCGGGTGACGTGCCTCAGTGGCTGGCAATCGGCGCGGGCGTTGCGGCGCTCATCGCCGCTGCTGTGCTCCTGGCAGGCATCCTTGCGGTGGCAAAGATCGCCGAGGGCGCCGCTATCGCTGAGAACATCCGCTACGCCGTTCTCGCCGTGATCTGCATGACCGCTTCGGTCCTGATCGGCTGGGTCGGGCGTTGGCTTCCCGCTTTCTCGGCCGACCACGCACGGCTGGGAGCCGACCTACTCCTGGTGGTGGCGATGGCGCTGTTCAGCGTCTACTTCGTGCGCGTGAGGCTGGCGATGTCTCGCTTTCTGAAACGCCTCACTGGCGAGGAGCAGCTCCTGGCTGCCGTGATCGACCCCGACACACCGGACGGCGAGTAGTCCGATGGCCAACGATCTGGCACTGTCGATCGAGAAGACGCTCGGACCTCTTGTGGGGGTCGTGCTCGCGGGCGTCTCAGTCGAGTTGGAGACCAAGCGAATCGGCAAGGACCCCGACTCGATCGACATCCTCGATCTGCCGGTCATCGCCGACAACCTGGCGCTGCAGCTGAGACTGCTCGTTGGCAAGGAGATGGCCGAGGCCGCGGCGCAACAGGTGCGTAGGCTCCGCTGACGGGCGGGTCAGCGCCCCGGGGCGCTCCCGGCACGCGCGTTGCTCCTCCCGACCGCGGCGGCTATACTCGCGTATGCGTTTGTGGCCGCCTCGCGGCCTCACGAGCCGGAGAGTTGTCCGAGTGGTTTAAGGAGCACGACTGGAAATCGTGTATGCGGCGTTAAACCGTATCCAGGGTTCGAATCCCTGACTCTCCGCCAGATCATCTACCGTGGGCCGCCCCGTACGGGCGGTCCACGCCTATGATGGAGCCATGAAGAACCGCCATCTGCTGATCATCTTTGTCGTCGTGCTCGTGAACATGCTGGCCTTCGGCATCGTCATCCCGTTGCTGCCGTACCTGGCGGACAAGACGGGCGCCTCCGAGTTCCAGATCGGTCTGCTTGTCGCTTCCTATCCGCTTGCGCAGTTGGTGGGAGCGCCGCTGCTCGGCCGGCTGTCCGACCGATACGGGCGCAAGCCGATCCTGCTGCTGTCGATTCTCGGCACGGCCATCGGGTTCGTGGTCCTTGCGCTCGCGAACTCGCTCCCGCTGCTGTTCCTGAGCCGTGTCATCGACGGGTTGACCGGCGGCAACATCAACGTTGCGCAGGCCTACATCGCCGATGTGACCGACCATAAGGAGCGCGGCAAGGCGATGGGGCTGATCGGCGCCGCCTTCGGACTCGGCTTCGTCGTCGGACCGGTCACCGGAGGTCTGCTCTCGGACATCAGCTACTCGGCGCCGGCATGGGCTGGCGCGGCTATCTCGGTCGTGAACCTCGCGGCGGTGACGCTGTTCCTGCCGGAGTCGCTGTCCTCCGAGGCGCGCGCGCGCCTCGTCGCCCTTAAGCGCAAGGTCTTCGATCTGGCCGGGCTGCGCCACGCGATCAAGCATCGGCGCGTGGGGCCGATCCTCACGATCCGGGCGGTCACCGGCGTATCGTTCGCGCTGTTCGAGACGATGTTCTCGCTGTGGGCGCTGGCAGCCCTCGGCTTCAAGGCCAGTCAGACCGGCATCTTCCTCGGCTACATCGGTGTCTTGAGCGTCATCGTGCAGGCTGGCCTCATCGGCAGGCTGACGAAACGCTTCAGCGACGACGCGCTGCTCCTCGGGGGAGTGGGCCTCTCCGGTGTTTCGCTTCTGGCGTGGGCGTTCGTGCCGAACGTCCTCCTGTTGGTCCTGGTGGTCGTTCCGCTGTCCCTCGGTCTTGCGGTCAGCTCGACCGTGATGACGAGCGCGCTTTCGAAGGCGGTCGGTGCCGATGAGGTGGGCGGCGTACTGGGAGCGCAGACATCCATCATGAGCCTCACACGCGTGGTGGCGCCGATCATCGGCGGCTTCCTCCTGCAGCACGCGACGGTGTGGTCCCCCGGGCTGCTTGCCGGGCTGCTCACGCTTGCGATGGCGCCGTACGCGTGGCGAACGCTCTGCCTCGCCCCGGGACGCAGCTCCTGCGAGGAGTCGTTCGACGAGGCATGATGGCCGAGGAAACGCCGCGTTCCCGGTGCCCTGGCGCGGTATCCTGTGAGTGTCGCGCAACACCTCGAGGAGGCTTCATGCCGGATACCGTCGGGCGCCTGCACGTGATCGCCGGGTGCATGAGCAGTGGAAAGACGGGCGAGCTCATCCGCCTGCTCTCCCGCCACACTGTCATCGGCGACACGATGATCATCTACAAGCACTCGGTCGACTCGCGCGACGGCTGCAAAGCGCGCTCGCGACTCGGCACCGAGATGGAGGCTGTCGTGGTGGGCGATCCCGTGGAGATCGACGCGCGGGACTGCACCGTTGTGGCCATCGAGGAGGCGCAGTTCTTCGGCGAGGGTCTCGTTCCCGTGGTGCAGCGGCTGCTCGCCGAAGGTCGGCTCGTGTACGTGACCGGCCTCAATCAGGACTTCCGCGGCGAGCCGTTCGGCGTGATGCCCACGCTCATGGCGCTTGCCGATGAGATGTCGCTCCTGACCGCCATCTGCCAGAAGTGCCACGGCGTGGCCACGCGAACCCAGCGGGTGATCGACGGGCAGCCGGCGCCGTGGAGTTCGCCGCTCATCTTGGTGGGAGGCGCTGACTACTACGAGGCGCGCTGCCCCGACTGCCACGAGGTTCCGGGCAGGTCGTAGCCTCTGGCGTGACGCCTACCGAGGACCGGGCTGGGCGCGCCGCTCCACCATCACCGAGCTGCCGGGTTGCTGGCGCGCGTATGCGCGCAGCTCGGCGCCGGCGTCGGTGAGTGTGATGACCGAGTCGGGGTACGAGTCGATCACCGGGACGATGCCGATCGAGAGCGTGAGCGGACCGTAGTGCGTTGCATCTCCCGAACGCGTGGTGAGGATGAAGAAGCCGCGGTCGCGGTCTTCGTCCTCGTAGAAGTCCATGACACTGAGGTCGAAGGACTCTGCGATCCCCTTCGCCACGGCTTCGGCGGTCTCGGGATCGCAGATGACGACGAAATCGTCGGCTCCCATGTGGCCCACGAACGATTCTCCACATCCTGAGAAGCCCACGGACTCGAGGATGAGCTCCGAGACATGCCGGAGCAGCAGATCGCCGCGTGCGTAGCCGTAGCGCCGGTTGAATGGCTTGAAGTCGTCGATATCGATGAAGACCGCCGCGAACGGATGCTGACGAGCGAGCATGAAGGCGAGGCGCTCCTCGGTGAGCGCGTTACTCGGCAGGCCGGTGAGCGCGTTGGCGAAACGCTCACGCCGCATGCGCCGCACGACCATTTGGATGCGGGCGTCGAGCACGAGCGGATCGACTGGCTTGGCGATGAAGTCGTCCGCGCCCGCCTCGATCGCCATGATCTCGAAGCCGGGCTGGTCCAGGCCGGTCATCACCAGCACGGGGATGTTGTGGCTGCCAGGCGACGCTTTCATGCGCTTGCACAGCTCGAAGCCGTCGATGTCGGGCAGGTTCAGGTCGAGGATGATCGCATCAGGTACGTGCTCGGTGAGCGAGTGGAGCGCGGTGATGCCGTCGGCCGCGCTCCAGACCTTGTAGCCGCGTTCCTCGAGGGACATCGTGACCATCTGCCGCAACGTTGCTGAGTCCTCGATGATCAGTACGTTGCACTTCTCCGAAGTCCCGTGCGATTCCATGCGGCACCTTCTTCTCGTGTCGCCGAGCCGGGTGTTCGCTGGCGCGGCCGCAGCTTCCACTGCGTGTATACCCGGTGTCATCTCCCGAAAGCGACTACCCAGTGGGCGCACTTCTTGCTTCGATGCGGTATCCGCCCTGAAAGGGACTGCTATGACCGATACCGCTCCCGCAACCGTACGCGTGATCGCCCTGCTCCACGGCTACTGCCGCGAGCACGGGCTTCCTACCAGCCTCACGATGCGCGTTCCTACCGAAGGGATTCGCGCCCTGGACCTTGCTTCCTCTTTGGGTCTGCCTGTCGAGCGCATCGAAGGCCTGTTCCTGAACGGCCACCTCGTCGGCCTAGGGGCCACGATCCGCCCCGGCGATCGCGTGGCGTACGTGCCCTACGGCACGCCGGCGTCGCACCCCGCGTTCTTCGGTCGTGCAGGCATCGAGGAGTACGCGATAGCCTAGGGCTCTCAGGTTCCCGACACACGTGCGATGAGTGTCGCCAGCGCTCCCGATGACAGCGGCGCCATGCCGCCCCCTTCGGGAGCGAGGTTCAGCATGAGGAGCATGCCGCGGCCGTAGGCGAGCAACACGGACTCGTACGCGATGGCGTCGTCGCGCTTCTCGAAGAGCGTGAACGCCACGCGTCCGGTGGCTTCGGCGATGGTGTGCAACGTGACGAGTCCCGCGTCCGTGGGGTGGTAGATCGCGGGCAGCGCGCCGTTTCGATCGGTGACCGCGAAGAGACCGGCTTCGGCAAGCCTACCCATCGCCAGGTCGACGGTGGGCGTGTCCATGAACGCGCTCGCGTCGAATGGGAGCACAGAGGCGAGGAGGTTCGAGCTCCAGCGCGGGTCGTCGATCATCGACTCGGCGAGACGCGCGGCCACCTCCGAGGCGACGAGACCTTCTGGGTACTGCGTGTGGTTCGCGAGCGCGGCGAGTCGGCCGTACCGGAGTGCGTCGGCCGCAGCCACGAGCGCGACAATGCCGCGACCGTCGAGTTCGAGGCGCGTGTCGCTGTCGATCACTGGCGGCTCGCCGACGAGCGCCGTGCTCATGACCGCAGCTATCTCTGCGGCCGAGGACGCGGCGAGGAAGTTCGAGTCGAGCGCGCTTGCCAGGACGCTCGTGCCGGTGTCGTCGAACGCGTAGACCGCGCGGTGCAGCCACGCATCTCCCGCGGCCGCGGTGATCTTGAGCGCACGCGTCGGGTTCGCGATGCGGGCGAGGTTGGCTGCCAGGAGGTCGCGAGCCGCCGAGGGCAGTGTCAGGAGACCGTCCTCGAACGCACGAAGCGCGTCCGGCCCTCCGCCGCCCAGCCGTCCGGGCGCGATCGGACCGAGCTGAAGCTCGAGGCCGGAGACTGCACCAGCAAGCTCAACGGCGGACAGTTCGATGCGCGAGTTCTCGGCGTCGTATCTCACGTCACGCACTCCTCTACTTGTTCGCCAGCGTGGGAGCCACGCGCTGGATGTGTTCGGCAAGGCGGCTGCCCTCAGCCTGGATGGCCGAGGCGAACTCGTCCGGGGTGTAGCCGTTCTTCGCGAGGTAGGCGATCGTGCCCTTGTCCATCTGCGGGCTGGCGGCGATGGTCCGCGCCATCTGCGCCAGGTGCGGGTTCGCCACTACGCCCGTCTCGGCGACCGCGGTGCGCTCGGTCATCAGCAGCAGCCGGTCCATCGCCTTGGCCGCGGTCTTCGGGTCGAGCGCCGGCTTGGCGAGCGCCTGTACCTGCTGCTCGGCGACGGCGGGGAACTCCGAGACGGGGAAGCTCGGGTTGGTGAAGCGCGGCGGCTCACCCACTGCGGCCTGCATCATGCGCGTCTGATCGACCACCGACTCGCCTGACGTCGTGACCACATTGCCCGTGGACGCGTCCACGACCGTTCCCTTGCCCTGGGTGGCCATGCGCAGCTCGGTGAACTCGCGCGGGTAGGCATCTTTCGGTCCCGCTTTGCCGCCCATGCCGCTGTAGAGCTCGACCTTCGCGTCCGATGGATCGAGTCCGCCGGGAAGCTTCACGTTGCTGGCGACATCGTTCGTGACCTGCTTGTTGAGCCGTTCGTAGAGTTCCGAAGGGGAGATGCCCCGGCGTGAGGCCTCGGCAGCCAGTTCGTCGGGGTTGAAGATCGCAACGACCGCCTTGTCGTTGTCGGTGAGCGCCGAGGCAGCCTTCATCGCGCGTCCGGCCGAGCTGCCCGAGTCACCGATGATCACACGCTCGAGGGTGACGCGCTGCGCGGCGGTGTCCCACTGCGTCACCGCGGTCTGAGCGGCCTTCGTGACGGCACCGTCGACGTGCTCGGCAACCACGCGGTTCATGACGGCGGCCTGTGCCTTCGAGATCTGCCCGAGCTTCTCGAGCTCGGCGAGCTTGGCCATGCCGCCCTTCTCGTAAAGCTTGAGGATCGCCTGCTGGTCGACGGTCTTGGTCGCCGCGGCCACGCCCTGACTCGCGACGACGTCATCGACACCGGCGGTGAGCTGCTGCACCGCGGCTTTCGGCACCAGGAGCGACGACGGTACCGGCGGAGCGGGCGCGAGCTCCTTCCACAGCTGCGGCTGGCCAAGGAGCTTGCGCGCGCCAGCCTCGATCGTGAAGTCGAGTGCGGTGTTCACGGCACCGTACTTCGTGCCGCGCGCCAGGTCCTCGGCGGTGAACGAGTGCCGAACGAGCGCCTGTCCGGTCTCCGGGTCGATTGCCTGCAGGCCGGTCTCTGGGTCGATCACGGGGATGCCCACCATGTTCTCGCCAACGGCGGTGCCGACGCCCTTGAGCATGTTGTAGCCCGCGCGCAGGCCCTGGGCGAGCGGCCCCAGCGGGGTGGGGGTCAACACCGTGGCGATGCCGCTCACGGCCATGTCCGCCGCGAGCTGCACGCCAGCGACGGGGTAGTAGGCGAGATCGGCGACCGTAACGTCGTACGCGAGCGCATCGGATACCAGCTCGTTCGAGCGAATCTGGTTCTGTAGAACCCACTTGCGCTGGGCATCGATCTGCTGCTGCCTCCAGTAGGCGGCCTTTGCTTCGCCCTCGGCCCGCGCGAGCTGGATCTGGCGACAGATCTTGGCGAGCTCCGGGTCCTGCTGCAGGTTCTGTCTGCGGTTGGCGTCGAGCGTCGCGTCGTACTGTGCCTGCTCGCTCCCGGTAACCCAGCCCCAGCGCTTGTCCCAGGTGTAGCCCTGCTGCTGCATTTTGAGTGTCTGCGCAGCCTCTTCGGCGCTGACCCACGCCTCGCCGGCCTCGTCCCAGGGCACGCGCATGTACACACGCCCGTCTGCGCTCTGCGGGAGGCCTGCAATCGCGTCGGGTACCGGCGGTGTCACCGGCTGCGCGCCGGGGCTCTCGGAGATGAGGCCCCTGAGAGACTCGAGGATCTCGTTCGGGTCGAGCTTGTCGGTGAGTTGCAGCAGCGATCCGGCGGCGAGGATCAGGCTCGAGAGGCCTACCGCGGCGGCGCCCTGCACGGGGTTGAGCGGCTGTTGGCCGCTCGTATCGAGGACGTTGCTCGGATCGTACTCGCTGCCCACGGCGCCGTAGTCGTCGGAGGTGTTGGTGGGTTCGTCGATCCCGTCGGGTATCAGCGCCCGTACCGCCGGATCCATGGTCTCCAGGCTGCCGCCGTCAGTCACATACCAGAGCGCCTGCTGGCCGATGCTGTCGAAGGCCCCCGCTTCGTAGATGTTGCGCAGAACCCGGAGCATGTCCTCGTCGGCCATCTCGAAGAACGAGAAGCGCTCACCCGATGAAGGTGCGCTGGCTGAGTGCAGCGAGCAGAAGCCCTTGACCAAGTGTTCGGTTGTGCCCGGATCGACACTGAGCAGTTCGTTGCCGGCCGTGACCATGATCTGGGTCTGGGGGGACTCGGGCAAGAGGCGGGTACCCATGGGTACGAGGACGGTCACGGGCTCACCGAGCTCGTTTGTGAAGATGGCCTGGATGCAGTCGCCGCTAATGCCGCCCACGCCTAACACCTCGACCGAAAGCCCGTCGACCTCGCCCCGCATCACCTCGGGAAGCGCGGTGTCGTAGTCCTGCTGCGCTTCGGCAGGGGCCGGCGTCACGCCCGCGAGCAGTGCGAGCGCGAGACCCGCGGTTGCCACGGCCGCGACCGTGCGATAGCCGAGCAGGATCCGGGCATTCATCCCGATGTTGATGCCGAGGTTGAGGATTGCGAGTCCGTAGATGAACACGGGCACCGACCTGAACATGACCGACGACAGCTGCGTGATCGTCATCAGCGCGCCCCAGGTGATGAGCCAGGGGAGCGTGTAGCTCATCGTCACGCCCTTGGCCCCGGTACGCACGTTCACGAAGCTGCCATAGGCGATGCCGCCGACGAATCCGAGCGTGAGCAGCACGACCCACCAGATCGGACCAGGCGGACGGAGCGTGATGATCGAGAAGACCACCATCGAGAGAAACGCGGCCGACTGGCTGATCATGATGCGCTTCGGCTTGACCGCCTTCTCTTTGCGGTAGGTGAGGACCTGGATGAGCACGCCGACGGCGAAGAGGCTGATGAAGAAGACGGAGAAGATCTGCACCGTCGCGCCTCCCTATCCTGCTACGTCGTCCCGCTTGAGCACGATCCTGACCGCCCAGCTGGTCCCGGCAAGCGCGCGCACGGCGTCACGCACGCCGGGATCGCGTCCGGTGCGCAGTCGCTCCCAAAACACGATGCGCCCGTTCGTGCCGTCGACGGCCACCGAGCACTCGTACTCGTCACCTCGGCTGGCCGAGTAGACGCCGTTCTTCTCGGTGATCGCGAGGTTCAGGCCCTCGAGCCGACGGCGAATGAGCTGGCGCAGCGTCACCGCGGGATCGGGGGCCGGCGCAGGTTCGGGCACCGGCTCGGGTAGCGGGGTTACCGGCACAGCGGCCGGGACAGCGTACGCGGGCTGCTGCGGAGCGACGGGAGTTGCCGCGGGTGTGTACGCGGGCTGCTGCGGAGCGGCCGTTTGCTGAACCCACGGCGGGGTCACCTGCTGACCGGAGTCGGTGTCGTACCACCCCGAGATCGCGTTCCAGGCATGCCCTCGCGTGCAGCTCCAATTAGCGTCGAGGTACACGTTCTCCCGACACTGACTGCAGAATCCCGCTATCGCCATCGATGCTCCCCCTGCCGGCGCTGCGCGCAATCCAACCGCCCGTGCTAGCACGAGTATAGGGGAGACTTCGGCAGGCGCTACAGATGACTTGAGCGGCCGCCCTCAGTTGGTGAGCCGTGCGATGTCCTCGGTGGTCCATCTGCCGGGCTCGAGGTACATGTCGCCCGGCGCGATGAATGCCTTCTGGCCACCTGTGCCCGGATCGTAGATGATGACCTGCTGCTCGCGCTGATCGAAGCAGGTGCCGCCGGGTGCGTCGTTCCAGTACTTCTGCGTCTTCACCCACACGAATATCCGAACGTCTCCAACAGGCACGCCCAGGCGATCGATGTCGAACGTGCGGATGCTGGTGTTGGCCTCTGCATCGTCCGTGTACGAGAACCACTGCGCGCGGTTCGTGTAGTAGACCTCGCCGGTCGTCTTGTCCACCACGTCGATGCCGTCACAGCGCACCGCGGTGTCTTGAACGCTGGAGCCACCGATGACGATCGGAATGGCGAAGCTCGTCGGGATGGCCTTGACGACGCTGCTCGCCGAGTCGTACGGGTGGTTCCAGTCCCAATCGTCGACCACCTGGAAGTCGTCGAGCGACTCCTTCCACGTGAGGACCTCGGCACCCTGGCCGAGAACCAGCCATTGGTCCTCGTCGGAGAACGCCTCCTTGACGTCCTGGATGCCGCTGTAGATCGACTTGCCGAGGTTGATGACCGGGTCGTACTCCTTGTACACGCTCACCGCCGTCTTGAGCGCCGACTTCCACCACGCCTGGCTCGGGGCGTCGGTGGTCTTCGCCATCGCCGTCGGTAGTTTCTTGCCGGAGTGGCCGGTGAGGTCGTCGCCCGAGACCGGGAACTCGATCTCGCCCTTGGTCACGTGCGTCTCGTACGTGCCACCCCACGTGGTGACCTGGACGCGGTTGAGGTCGCGGCTGCCGTCCCAGTACTGCGCGCCGACTCGCACCGCGTAGTTGCCGTACCAGACGTAGATCGACTGTCCGCCCACATCGAGGAACCCGGGCCAGGAGGCCTTGAGCATCCACGACGTGTACCCCTCGGTGGCATCGCGCTGTGCGAGCTCACCCCGGTCGGGCACGAGCTCGATCATGACCGAGGCCAGCTCGCCACCGGAGAGTGCGATGGGCTCGGTCACGGTGAGGCCCGCTCCGGTGGCTGTGATCACGTACGCGCCACTCGGCTTCACGGTGAGCTCCCCGGCGTCGAAGTGCCCCTCGGCGTCGGTCGTGAGACTCGCCACTGTCTCGCCCTTGTTGTTGGCGATCGTGACCGGCGCGCCTGCCACGCCCGTGCCGAGCCGGTCGATCACGCGGCCGGTGAGCTGCGCTGTCGTGGCCTCCTTCATCGTCACGGTCCCGGCGGTCTCCTCGCCGAGTCGTACCTCGAAGTCGACGGGCGCGAGGCCCTGGTAGCCACCCTTCTTGAACGCGATGCGATACGTGCCGTACGGCATCTCGAGCACGAGATCGCCGTTCTCATCGGTGATGTCTGACCGGTCGTAGCCGACCAGGTAGGTCTGCACGCCCGAGAGCGCCACGCCGGCCTCGTCGGTCACGTGGACCCTGAGCGTCCCGTGGTTGTCCAGCCGGATGCCCACTGAGGCGATCGGTTTCGTGCGCGTTGTCTCCACGGTGGTACTCGCGGGGTTGAAGCCCTCCTTGGTGGCAGTGATCGTGCCGCTGCCGAATTCGACCTCCTCGATCACGAAGCACCCGCTTGCGTCGGTCAGCACGGTCCTGCCGCCAAAACTCACCTCAACGCCGGCGAGCCCGCCCGTCCACCAGCCGAGGTCGGCCATCCCCGAGGCGTTCGAGACGCGCCCCTGTACCACGCCCTTCTGGATGACCTGCACGATGCTCGCGGCGGTGTCGTTGTCGGCCGTGTACTGCTCGCTCGTGGTGGTGAGTGCGTACGAGATGTCGACTGTCTCGGCGGTGAGGTCGGCCGGTACGTCCCACACCTTGGCGAAGGTGCTGGTCTCGCCCGTCTTGATGGTTCCGATGTCGAGCGTGCCGATCGCCTCTCCGTCCACTGCTACCTCGAGCGTGATGCTCTTCGCGTCCTGGCTGCCCCGGTTCACGACCGCACCGGTGAGCAGGCAAGGCGAGCCACAGACGGCCTTCTTCGGATTGCTCTTGAGGCTGGCTAGATCGAACGTCACGTCCGCGAGGATGGGCTGCCCGCCGTCGAGCACGATCGGGTCGCCCGCAGGACCGTCCTCGGAGATCGGCTGGAGGACGAAGCGGGCCTGCTCCGCGGGTGTTCCGCCGAGTTCCTGGTGGCGCGTCTTGTCCACGAAGAGGATTGCCGGGCCGCTTTCGAGCTGCACCAGCTCCAGGTCGCGGAGCTCGGCGGTGAGCGCCGGCATACCCTCGCTGGATCGGCTGGCCCACGTGTCCGTGACCTCGCCGGTGCGCAGGTCTACGAGCGAGATCCGCTGGTTGAGGGCATCGGCGGTCTCCCAGTACACGAGCACGCGGCCGCCCTCGGCCACTATGCCCAGTGCCGACGGTGTCGCGCCACCGAACTCCTCGTTGCCGGCGAGGAGCACGTCGCGCGTGACTCCCATCGTGTCGGGATCGATGATCGCGAAGCGGGACTCGTACTCGTTGCTGGCGGCGAAGAAACGGATGTACGACACGGCCAGCAATCCCGTATCGGCGTCGAAGGCGAGGTCGAACGATCCGTCCGACACCTTCTCGGGCGGATCGGTGATGACGGAGCTTCGTACGCGCATAGGCGGGGTGCCGGGAGCGATCTCCATGATCGCAACCGCCGGGCGTGGGCCGGTCTGCGTGCCGAGACTCTGCGGCGAGGTCTCTTGCGTCGCCATCCAGATCCGCTCGCCGTCGGTGGCGAGCGCGCAGGTGTCGCCGTGCGGGGTGAGATAGGTGGGCACACCCTCCGGCTGCATGTCGAGACCGAACCGGGTGATGTATACCGCGCTGTTTGAGCGGAACGACTCGTAGATCGCATCGTCCACGCGGACCACGTCCATCGGGTCGTACGACTCCCAGGTTCCGGCCGGCACCCACCGTGTGCGACCGGCGCCCAGCTGCGGCGCGAGGACCTGCGTGCCGTCGGCGAGATAGTGCTCCCACTGCACCTGGTGTGCGGTGCCTCGCGCGTAGAAGAGCAGGTAGGAACCGTCGTCGAGCGTGACGAGCGCGGGGTCGGCGTTCTGGATGCCGGTAACCTTGTAGGGCGCGAGCCCGCCCTGCGTCTCGAAGTCCGTCTCGTCATACGCGGGGTGGCCGAGTGCGTTGACGCTGAGCGTGGCGCCCGCGTCGCTTACCTCGGTGACCTCGAGCGTGGCATCGGGCAGCGAATCCGCGTTGAGATCGGCTTCAGCGGACACGCCCTCGGTGAGCACGTAGCTCGTGGGCGAGGAGGAGATCACGAACTCCGCCGAGGAGCCGACCACCCGCACCAACTCGGCGGTGTGCGTCTCACCGGCGTAGTCGAACTCGGCGGATTCGCCCACCTCGAGCGTGAGCGTCCCCTCCGCCTCGCCGCCGTCGCCTCCGCCATCGTCTTCCGAGCATGACGACGGCCCGCATCCCGACAGCGCGAGCATCACAGCGAGCACGACCAACAGAAGCGACCGAAGTCGTCTCACGGTTCCTCCCCCCGAGGACTCTCTCAGACGATGGTACCCCAGCGGCACCCACCTCCGACGCGAAACGGGCGACCCGCAGCCGCCCGTTCACACCACTGACCCGTGCGCGACGCCTACGCGTCGCCGCCCATCGCGTGAAGCGCACCCTCGTGCACGATCTTCCCGTCGCGGGTCACGAGCGCATGCCGCACGATCTCGTCGTCCCAGGCGGGCGTCTCGAGGCCGTTCTGGAAGAGGTTGCGCACGAAGTCGAGCATGTTCTTGCCGTACAGCCAGCTCGCGTGCACGGCAACCGAGCCGGGGATGTTGATGTAGCCCATCACCGTCACGCCGTGGACCACGAACTCCTCGGCGGGCACGGTGGCGGCGCAGTTGCCGCCCTGGTCGACCGACACGTCCACGATCACCGAGCCGGGCCGCATGGAAGCGACCATCTTGTCGGTGATCAGCACCGGCGCGACCTCACCGGGTACGAGCACGCTCAAGATGATCACGTCCGCCGAGGGGACGAGCGGCTTGAGGGCCTCGCGCTCACGGTTGAGCCAGTCGGCCGGAAGCGCCTCGGCGGAGCCCACCTCGTCAAGCACCAGGTCCTGCGGCATCTCGAAGCCGACGATCTCGGCGCCGAGCGCCTCGGCCTGCTTGCGCGAACCCTCGCGGATGTCGAACACCTTGACCCGCGCTCCGAGACGCTTGGCTGTCGCGATCGCCTCCATGCCCACCACGCCTGCGCCGATGATGAGGAACTCGGCTGGCTCGGTGGTGCCCATCGGGGTCTCGATGGCCGGGATGAAGCGGGGGAGCGCTGCCGCTGCGAGGATGACCGCCTTGTAGCCGGTTACGAGCGACATCGAGGAGAGCGCGTCCATGGGCCGGGCCCGTGGGATCCGGACGATGCCGTCCATGGTGAGCGACGTGACGTTGCGGTCGCGGAGCGTGCGGATGATGTCATGGTTCGCCGGCGCGGCGGGGTGGAGGAATGTGATGAGCATCGCGCCCTCGCGCACCATGTCCGCTTCATGCTTGCCGACCTTCACGTTGAAGTGCGGCTGCTTGACCTTAAGGATGATGTCGGCGCGCGCAAAGACCTCCTTGGCGCCAGCGACGACCTGCGCGCCTGCGGCCACGTAGTCGGCGTCGCTGTGCAGCGTGGCCTCGCCTGCCGAGGCCTCGACGATCACCTCGAAGCCCATCTGCACGTACGCTGCGACCTCTTCGGGGAGAGCCGCCACCCGGTGCTCGCGTTCGAGAATCTCCCTCGGAATGCCGATGATCATGCTTCCTCCCCGTGTCAGTGCCCCAACGACTGCATAAACCGAGTAGCGCAGTGCATACACTCACACTACTCTTGATCCCTCTGTCTATGTTCCCAACATCGTGCGCAGCACCGCCACTGCGTGGGTATCATGATGTTCTCGGCTGCATACGCGCCGCCGCTCGCGAAGGAGTGCCGCTCCATGCCCAAGAAGACCATCGTCGTGGCGCTCGGTGGCAACGCGCTGCTGAAGCGCTCCGATCCGATGACCGCCGACGCGCAGCGCGCGAACGTGCAGGTGGCCGTGCGGCAGCTCGCGCCGCTTGCGAGTGAGTACAACCTCGTGCTGGCGCACGGCAACGGCCCGCAGGTGGGGCTGCTCGCGCTGCAGGCCGCCGCGTACACGGACGTGGAACCGTACCCGCTCGATGTGCTCGGCGCCGAATCGCAGGGCATGATCGCCTACATGCTCGAGCAAGAGCTCGGCAACCTCGTGCCGCCGGAGATGCCTATCGCCACCATCCTCACAATGGTGGAGGTCGACCTTGCCGACCCGGCGTTTCAGACTCCCACCAAGTTCGTCGGGCCCGGCTACGACAAGGCCGAGGCCGATGCGCTCGCCGAGCGCAGGGGCTGGTTCTTCGCGCTCGATGGTGAGAAGTGGCGCCGCGTGGTGCCCTCGCCAGAGCCGAAGCGCATCTTCGAGATCCAGCCGATCAAGTGGCTGATCGAGAAGGGGTGCGTGGTCATCTGCGCCGGCGGTGGCGGCATCCCCACGGCGTTCGATCCCGAGGCGGTCAACCGGCTCGAGGGCGTGGAGGCCGTCATCGACAAGGACCTCGCGGGCGAGCTGCTTGCGCGCGAGCTCGACGCCGACCTGTTCGTGATGGCCACCGACACCGATGGCGTGTACGTGGACTGGGGTCTGCCCGGTCAGCGCCGGCTCGGCTGGGTCACACCCGAGAAGCTTGACATGTACTCGTTTGCGACTGGGTCGATGGGGCCGAAGGTGGAAGCGGCGAAGCGGTTCGTGAAGACGACGTGCAGGCGGGCCGCCATCGGCAGACTCGAGGACATCGCTGCGATCGTGGAGGGCAAGGCGGGGACGAACGTGGTCTGCGGCATCCCGCGCGAGTACCGCAGCAATCCGGACCTCACGTAGGACCGTCGGCAGCGTCAGGAGGCAACGGTGAAGAAGCTCGGCTGGCGCGTGAAGTTCGGTCTGGTGCTGGTCGCCATCAGCGCCGTGCTGCTCTATGCGCACTCACTCGCGTTCCACGACTCCGACTTGCACGAGTTCGGGCCGTTCCTCCTCACGCACGAGATCGCCATGATGCCGCTCGAGGTGCTCGTGGTCACGCTCGTCATCCACTCGCTGCTCCAGCGCCGCGAGCATGAGGAGAAGATGCAGAAGCTGAACATGGTGATCGGCGCGTTCTTCAGCGAGGTGGGCGACGAGCTACTGCGTCGCGTGTCAGCGCTCGACGAGAAGGCCGACATCCGGGAGCACTTCCTCGTGGACGACACGTGGGACGCACGGCGCTACGCCGAGGCGAAGCGGATCGCATCGGCACACAAGTATGGCGTCCGCATGACCGCAGCCGACCTCAAGTCGCTCCGCGACTTCATCGTCGCCAGGCGCCAGTTCCTGCTCGGCCTCCTGCAAAGCCCCACGCTGCTCGAGCATGAGGCGTTCACCAACGTGCTGTGGGCGGTCTTCCACCTTGCCGAGGAGCTCGACCACAGGACC
The DNA here is from genome assembly GCA_030652115.1 of Coriobacteriia bacterium. Taxonomy (NCBI): domain Bacteria; kingdom Bacillati; phylum Actinomycetota; class Coriobacteriia; species Coriobacteriia bacterium. The sequence goes on from JAUSBK010000001.1 coordinate 366,579, forward strand.
GACTTCGACGCACTGCCCGAGAGCGACATCGCCCACCTGACCGGAGACGTGAAGCGGGCCTACGCAGCCACGGCGGCCGAGTGGCTCGACCATGCGCGGCACCTGCAGACGCGGTACCCGTACCTCTTCTCGCTGCTGGTGCGGACGAACCCGCTCGACACGCAGGCGTCCGCGGTGGTGGCCGAGTAGCGCCTACCGCGGCGTGATGCGGACGGTGTGGACCGCCGTGTCCGCCCTCGGCGAGTAGGTGAGGAGCTGCCCCTCGAGGCGCACCTCGCCGTCGGGCGCGTCGATCACCGCTCCGCCCGGGTACTGGCTCGCCGGCACGAAGAACTCGGCCGGGGCCGGAATCGCCGGATCGCGCCGGAAGCGGAACTCGAACGCCTTCGAGCGGATAGCGAAGCTCATCGAGAGCGGCTCGCCGGGGACCGCCATCGCGTACGGGCGCACCGCGGCGGCCAGCGCGCGGCCTCCGTCATCGGGCGAGCCGTCACCCCGCTGCTGGTCGCGGCTGAAGATCGAGAGGTCCTCGTCGTTCCACAAGTCGCCGCGCTCGTTGGTGTTGTCCGCCGTGTAGTTCCACAGCGTGAAGCTCGCGCAGTTGGCCTCGAGCGCGCGCATCGTGGCGTCGAGCGCGCGGGTCTGCTTTGAGAAGTCGCCGGTGGTGTACGCCCGCTTGCCGTCCATATCGAACGGGATCCCGCACTCGCCGATCACCGCAGGGATGCCGCCCAACTCGACTCGGCCACGGGCCACGAGCGCGCCGATCTGCCGCGCGAACGACGCAGCGACGCGCCTCTTCCCGAACGCCACCTTCGCGGTGGTCATGTCCGCGCCGAGCCACGGCGTGTGCGACTTGCGGAGCAGGGTCATCCCGTCGTACCAGTGCGGCGCGTAGGCCGCGTTCTCGATCCCGGCCGGCGTGAGCGCCGCGCCGCTCTCCGGCTGCCCCTCGAGGAAGATGACGGCGTGTGGCATGCGTTCGCGGATCGCCGAGGCGAACCTGCGAGCGAACGGCAGATAGAAGTCGCGGTTGAACTCGACCGGATGGCCGTCGATCTGCGTGAAGTAGTCGGGCTTGAGGACGCGGGGTGTGCTGCCCTCGGCATCCCACACGCCGTGTGCGCGCCAGACGCATTCGGCGCCCGGCAGCCACGCGCTGCGACCGTGGGGGTTCAGCTCCACCTCGCCGGTGCGCTTGAAGCCGGTGAGACCCAACTCGTACGTGCCCACGCGCTGGGGGATCCCGCTGCCGAGCGCGAGCGACTGCAGCGGCGTGGGCGAGGGGCCGAGCTTGAGCGGGAACGTCACCCCGGCAAGGTCGTGTGCGCCGATGAGTCCGGTGCTCGGCTCGTTCAGCGTGTCGAAGCCGATCACGTTCGGCAGGTCGCCCAGGCGTTCGGCAAGGTGCGCCACGGCTGCGATGTAGTGACCCTGCAGGTACTCCTGCGCGGGCACGCCCGCGATCCGCATGTCGGGCGCGAACACATCTCCGCCGAAGAAGAGCGTCCACATCGTGAGATTGGCGAGCTTGCCGTAGTTGGTGGGCCAGATCATGCGCGGGAACGGGTCGCCGTGTTCCTGGTGCGTGAGGGCGCCGCCGGTCTCGGCAAAGGCGGCCATATCGAGGCCCGCGGCCTCGAGCGTCCAGCCGGGCGCACCGTCGCCGCCGGTGAAGCGGCTCCACACGTCCTGGTGCGGGTCGATGAAGACGCTGATGTCGTACTCGGCGGCCTTCTCCACGATCGCCCGGAAGTAGGTGAGGTATGCCTCGTCGTACTGGCCGGGACCGGTGTGCTCGATCGCCTCCCAGGTGGTGAGCAGGCGCAGGAACGTGAAGCCCCAGTGCCGGAGCCTGCCGAAGTGCTCGTCGGCCTCCTCGAGCGGGAAGGGCCGGCCGACGAACGAGACATCGCGGTGATCGAAGAAGCCCTCACGCCGCCAGGTGGCGCCGTCGGGGGAGAACGGCACCTTGGAGCTGCCGCCCAGGTTCACGCCGCGCAGGATGAGCGTGCGGCCGTGCTCGTCGGCGAAGCGGTCACCCTGGATGCGGATCACGGCGGCTCCTTCTCGGCGGGTCTGGAGGGTGTATGCCCGGGGCGGGAGACGGTGTCACCGTTCGGCACTCCAAGCCTGCCGCCCGTCGCTCGCGCGTGCTATGTTCCTACGATGGAAGCAGTGGAGTCCCCGAAGCGCGCTGCAACGGCGCGAATGATTGCCGTAGGTCTGGCGCTCGCGGTCGGCCTCCTGGCGTTGAACTGGGCTGGCCGCACCAACTACCTGCTCTTTCATGCGATTGTCGAATCGTTCTCGCTGGTGGTAATGGCGGGCATCTTCGTTGTGGCGTGGAACACCCGGAAGGTCGCCTCCAGTCCTTACCTGCTCATCCTCGGCGTCACGCACCTGTTCGTCGTCATCGTCGCGGTGCTCCACACATTCGCCTACAAGGGGATGGGCGTCTTCCCGGAGGGCGGCGCGAACCTTCCAACTCAGCTGTGGATCATATCGCGCGTCCTCGAGTCGCTCGGCTTCATCGTTGCGGGTGTTGCTCTGCGCAGAACCGTGCAGTTGCGCAGCGTGTTCATCTTCTTTGGCACGCTGACCGCCCTTACCCTCGCCAGCATCTGGCTCGTGCCGGTGTTCCCGACCATGTACGTGGAGGGCGTTGGGCTGACGACCACCAAGGTCATCTCCGAATACGTTGTGATGGCGATGTTCCTCGGTGGCTTCGCGCTGTTATGGCGAGGGAGGGACCGCTTCGAGCCGCACGTTGCCCGGCTCCTGCTGTGGGCGATCGCTCTCCTGATCGCGGCGGGCATGGCATTCACTCTGTATGTGGACGTGTACGGCGTGCTTAACCGCATCGGGCACTACCTCACGCTGATCTCCTTCGTGCTCATCTACCGTGCGCTCATACACACCGTCCTGCGCGAGCCGTACAGCGTGCTGTTTCGCGAGGTGAAGCGCCGCGAGGAGGCGGAGCACCGCATTGCTGAGACGCTGCAGACGGCCATCCTCTCGGTCCCTGACCGCATCGAAGGTATCGATGTCGATCACGCGCACATCTCAGCGACGGAGGCCGTCCGCGTGGGCGGTGACTTCTGGGACCTCTTCTCGCCGGCCCCGGGGCGGGTGGCGTTCGTCCTCGGGGACATCTGCGGCAAAGGGATCGAGGCTGTGGCGTCCAATGTGATGGTGCGCGTTACACTGCGTAGCTTCGCCTACCAGAATCCGGATCCGGCAGTGGTGCTGAAGCGGACAAACGATGCGGTCGGCCGACAGCTTGCCGACGACAAGTTCGCCACCGTCATATACGGAGTTATCGATGTGGAAACGGGGGAGGTGGTCGTCGCGTCCGCCGGTCACCCCGCGCCGATCATGCACCTCGAAGACTCGGCCGTGCCCCTCGACCTGCCGACGAACCCTCCGCTCGGCGTCCTGGATGAGCACGACTTCGAGACCGGCACCTTTACGCTCGACCGCGAGGGGGCTCTGGTGCTGTTCAGCGACGGCCTGATCGAAGCCGGCCACAGGGCCGAGATGTTCGGAGTCGACCGGGTCGTGAGTCACCTGGTGTCACACGGCCACCAGCGGCGAGGCGCCGCCAGGGCGCTTCTCGACAGATCGCTCGAGCATGCCGGCGGAAGCGTCGATGACGACGTCGCGGTCATCGTGCTTAGCTTCGCGCCGTAGCGGCCGGGGTCAGCAGGCACGCGCCGAATCCAGTTCCCGCGCCGACCGCCGTCGTTGCCCGCGTGTGCTCCTGTCGCTATACTCCGAGGCTGCCGCCTTCGCGCAGGCGGCACCCACCCGGAGGGGTGGCAGAGTGGTTGAATGCGGCAGTCTCGAAAACTGTTTAGCGGGTATCCCCCGCTACGAGGGTTCGAATCCCTCCCCCTCCGCCATGAGCAGCACAAACGTGGTCCCGACAGCCCGATGAGGGAGGTCGGGACTGCGTCTACGTAGGGCGATTTCGGGCGATTTGCACGAGACTGGGTGATTTCGGATCCGATACGCCGGGTGTCGTAAGCAGAGGCTGGAGGGTACACCAGCGCCGATTCGGGCGTCGTCGGGGGAATAGACTTGTTGCCAGGGCGGGGAGTCCCGGCGATTCGGCCGAGAAGTCCCGGCCATCCGGTCAGCCTGCTCCACATGGAGGAGGACCATGTCCAGGACATTCGAGAACACGGATCCCGAATCGCCGATTGCGTACAACATGCGTGACGGGGAGACCGGATGGCAGATCATGGAGGGCCTGCTCAGGGATGACGGCGTTGTCCGCGCATTTGACGAGCGGATCGCGTCACTGGCCGGACTCCCTCTCACAGATAACTGGTCCCACTCCCGGGCCCTCAGCCTCGTAAGAGCGTGCTCAACGGTCGAGATTTCGACGTTCGGTGACCTGAGGCGCAGCATCGAGGACAACCTCGAGGCCACGTGCCTGTTCAGTAGCATCATGAACGGCATCCCGGGGCGGCCGGCACTGTACGGCTGGTCGGATAGTCAAGTCCGCCCGGGCACATCTCTGATACACCTGTGCTACCTGCTGGCCGCCCGACAGTATCCGAGCGCCGAATCCTCGCACGACAGGGTCTACTTCGACTCCGTGGTGTGGAATCTGAACTCCGATCCCCTTACCCCGATGGTGAAGCCGGATTCCGGACGCATCGATGAACTCAAGACGCTCATCCGCGCTGCGTACGATCTCTACGCGAAGAGCTGAGTGAGTGAGGCCTCAGAACCAGCCGATGAGCCCCGCTCATGGGACACTCGGTGTGCAGAGTGTCCCAGGGTCTCGGGATGTATTCCTTCGGAATGCCCCGGCGAACCCAACAGAGTGGCTGGACGGGCAAGCGATGACGGTCGAGTGACTCTTCGCGGCGCGTGACCGGGGGACTGCATGTCTGACGATGGTGGTTCGTACGAGGGTAGGCAGGAACGTCCGGCACCGCGCCCGCGGCGCAGCGAGCATGCTCGTGCTGCAAAGCGTCGCTCGAAAGCGCCGAAGCGCTCGAAGCCGCGATCAGCTCCTCGCTCGGCCACGCCGCCCACCCATGAAGCACTTCGCGCATCCGGGCCACATCGCCGCCGCTCACCTGTCCCGCTCATCGCGATCGTGCTGCTGGTCGTCATCGTCCCGCTCGCCGTCGGGCTCGTGGCGACCTCTTCGGCAGGCTTGTGCACGCGTTCGTGCCACAGCGTGCACGGTGACGACGTCGCAGCCTTCGAGCAGAGTACCCACCAGCGCGCGTCGTGTGTGACCTGCCATGTGGATGCCGAGGCAGGTGCGCTCGGCCGCTTCGCGTATCGCCTCGGCAAACTCGGTGACTACGGTCCGATGCTGTTTGGCAGCGTCGAGCAGCCCGTGAACGCAATGAGCGAGGTGGCGCTGTCGATGTCTTCGGGTCAATGCACGCAGTGCCACGTGATGGACAGGCGGCGCGTCACACCGAGCGTCGGCATCGTGATCGACCACGCCGTGCACGAGGCGGCGGGTATCGGCTGCACCGCGTGCCACAACCGCGTAGCGCATCCGGAGACCGCCATCACGCTCGAGATCGAGGGCAACGCGCCCAAGCAGGACTTCATGTCGATGACCGCGTGCTATCGCTGCCACTCGCTCGGCGAAGCCTGGGCGAGCGAGTACCGCGCGTCGGGCGAGTGCGTCGTCTGCCACACGGCCGGCTTCGATCTCATTCCGCCGTCGCACGATGCCGAGGACTGGTACACGGAGCGCGGCGCGTCCGCGGGACACGCGGCCGCGTACACGGCCGCACTTGATCGGGCGGCCACGGCGCAGGCGAGTCCTGCCGAGGGCGCGGCGCTCGTGCGAGTCCCACCTGTGGCGGCAGTCAACGAGTGCTATACGTGTCACCTGGCGGCGTACTGCACGGGATGCCACGGCACGCAGATCCCGCATCCGGACGGATTCACGGCGACACACGGCCAGGAGTTCACCACTGCTGACGCAGATGGCTGCGCTAAGTGCCACAACAAGACAGGCGCCGAGGCGAACGACCGCTACGCGTGCACGCTGTGCCACCACCCCGGCTTCAACCCCGCCGAGGGAGCGTGGCGCAAGCGCCATGATGATGTGATCGCCGGTGGCGTCAGCCCGCTGGATTCATGCTACGGATGCCACGACGAAACGTACTGCTCGAGCTGTCACGTGCGCGGCGAGCCCAGCACACCGTACTAGTCATCCCGAGTGGTCCCGACAACCCGTGGCATATCTGTCGAGCCGCATGGGTAGGATAGAAGGACATTGTCGGCGCTCCGTTCGCCGGGCTTCCTGCAAACCCATTCTTTGGTGCGGTCGGAAGATCTGACAATGCGAGCGCGTTCCCGGATTGGTTGAGGGGTGATCGGCATGAGGCGCACATCGGGCGGTGGCCGAAATCGTGTGAAGCAGCGCGTGGCGGCGGTGATCCTGATGGCGTTCACGATTGCAGCCGTCTTGCCCCCGCTGACAGCCTGGGCCCTGCTCCAAGGCACCACCACGCGCGTGAGCATCACCGATGGCGAGGCTCAGGCGACTACATGGAGCGCCGGCAGTTCCATCACCCCCGACGGTCGCTATGTGGCGTTCTACTCCGGTGCGGCGAACCTGGTGTCCGGGGACACGAACGGCTCGGACGACGTCTTCGTGCGCGATCGTATCGGGGGCACCACCACGCGTGTGAGCATCACCGATGGCGAGGCTCAGGCCCTGGGGGGCGGCAGCAGTTGGCCCTCCATCTCCGCCGACGGCCGCTATGTGGCGTTCTACTCCGACGCGACGAACCTGGTGTCCGGCGACACGAACAGCGCGACCGACATCTTCGTGCGTGATCGCATCGCCGGAACGACCACCCGCGCAAGCGTGGCCACTGGAGGAGCGCAGGGGTTTGGCTCATGCAGCGATCCCTCCATCTCCGCCGACGGCCGCTACGTGGCGTTCTACTCCGATTCGACGAACCTGGTGTCCGGCGACACGAACGGCGTTACCGATGTCTTCGTGCGTGATCTCATCGGCGGAACGACCACCCGTGTGAGCGTGGCCACCGGCGGCGCACAGGCCAACGGCTACAGCGACGAGCAAAGCATATCCGCGAGCGGCCGCTATGTGGCGTTCCGATCGACCGCAACGACCCTCGTATCAGGTGATACGAACGGCAATCAGGACATCTTCGTCCGCGACGTGGTCGCGGGCACCACCACGCGTGTGAGCGTTGCGACCGGCGGGGCACAGGCTACCGGCGGCAACAGCGGCTGGCCTTCCTTCTCGGCCGACGAGAGCTGCATCGTGTTCGACTCGGGAGCGACGAACCTCGTGCCAGGAGACACCAACGACACAGGCGACATCTTTGTTCGCGATCTCGTTGCAGGAACCACCACTCGCGCGAGCGTCGGCGCCGGTGGCGTGCAGAGCAACGGCTCCAGCCAGTTCTCCTCGATCTCGTCCGACGGTCGGTATGTTGCGCTTGCCTCGGCGGCCACCAACCTCGTTGCGGGAGACACCAACTCCCTGAGGGATGTCTTCGTTCGCGACACAGCTACCGGTATCACGATACGGGTCAGCGTCACGACCGCCGGCGCACAGGTGAGCGGTGGCCACAGCGGCTGGCCCGTGATCACCCCTGACGGCCGCTACGTAGCATTCGGCTCGGAGGCCACGAACCTGGTCTCGGGCGACACGAATGGCGCCACCGACGTCTTCGTTCGGATGGCGGCTACCGCGCCGCTGGCCCCCGTCTACCGCTTCTACAACTTCACCAACAACACGCACTTCTTCACGCCGTCGCTCGATGAGGCAAACTCGGTGATCCTCAACTACCCGAAGGTCTTCCGCTACGAGGGCACCGCCTACTACACGAACCCTGCGAACAACACGCAGCCGCTCTACCGCTTCTACAACCGCAGGAGCGGGAGCCACTTCTACACCGCCTCGACAACCGAGGCCGACCACGTGATCGCCACCTGGCCGGACATCTTCACCTACGAAGGAGAGACCTACAAGGTCTCACCCTCGCCGGTCTTCGGGTCCACAACGGTCTACCGCTTCTACAACCTGACGAACGGGAGTCACTTCTACACGGCCTCGGAAGACGAGCGCGACACTGTCATCGCCACCTGGCCCCACATCTACAGCTACGAGGGCCCGGCGTTCTGGCTGGGTCAGTAGCCACGAATCTAGGAAACTACGCGGCCCCGACGCTGAGCAGGCGTCGGGGCCGCGTTCTTGCACGTGCACTCTGGGAAAGTCCGACCGCTTGGGCCCGTCACTCGTTCTTGTAGTTGTAGATCTGGCCTTTGTACTTGACGGCGGTGACTTCCTCGCCGTTCTCGAGCTTCACCGTCGCATGGATGAGTTCGCTGTCCATGATGTTCGAGGTGTCGATCCCATGGCTGTCGAGGATCATGAGATCCATCATCACCTGGGCCTCATGGGGCGAGACGGTGACGTTCATCGTATCCACCGAGGCCCCCTGCTCCTCGAAGTGGCCCGTGAACTCCTCCGACAAGGTGGGGCCACTGCATCCTACGACCGCAATCAGGGAAGCGGCCAGGATCGTGAGTACAAGCGCGATTCGGTAAGTCCTTATCATGGCGTACCTCCCGTGACGGTTGACGGCACAACCCACGCCCTTTGGTATCCTACGCTCCGATTCTACCTCCTGGCCTCCACTGATATCGAGACTTGCCGGCGTGGTGGTCGCAGGGAGCGTCCCGTTGGGGGCGGGCATCGGTGCTTCGGGGAACACTCTGTATGGTCACCGTAGCCGACACAAGGACACCTCACCGTGAGCGACCTGCTTGCAGCAACCGCACACTCCGCGCCGCTACGCTACAGGCTCTCGAAGCCCTGGCACCCCGGCTGGTACCAGAACGGCCGAAAGCGGCAGGGTTACTTCGAGGGCTGGTACTTCAAGTGCGTTGACGCGAGCGCACAGCATGCGGTTGCTCTCATCCCGGGCATCTCGCTCGCGCCCGACGGGGTAGGGTCTCACGCGTTCGTCCAGCTCATTCGCGCCGGTGGCCGAACGGCGTACTGGGAGTATCCGGCCGAGGAGTTCCGCTTCGCGACCGACCGATTCGAGATCGAGGTGGGACCCAATCGGTTTTCTTCGGCGGGCGCATGGCTCGACACAGGCGGTGCGGAAGGTCGGATGACAGGCGAGTTGCGATTCGGCGACTGGAGCGCCTGGCCGGTGAGGCCGCTCTCTCCGGGGGTCATGGGCTGGTATCGCTTCGTGCCGTTCATGGAGACGTACCACGGCGTGCTGGGGCTGGACCACGCGGTGAACGGTGCGCTTGAGATCGATGGCAGCGCGCTCGATTTCTCCGGCGGTCGTGGATACGTCGAGAAGGACTGGGGTCGATCATTCCCGAGTGCCTGGGTGTGGGCGCAGAGCAATCACTTCGGTGCGGCTGGAACCTCGGTGATGATCTCGGTGGCGCGCATCCCGTGGCTCGGCGGGTCGTTCGTCGGCTACATCGTGGGGCTGCTGCATGACAGGGTACTCCACGAGTTCACCACCTACAACGGGGCGCGGATGCGCGCATTCTCTCTCCAGGACGGCGAAGCGCGCATGACCCTCGAGAGAGCAGGTCAGCGGCTGGAACTCACCGTCGAGGGTGCACATCCGGGAGAGCTCCGCTCGCCGCTACTCGGCTCGATGGACGGCACCGTGTGGGAGAGTCTCGACGCGCGCATCGGTGTGAAGCTGAGCCAGGGAGATTCGCTGGTGTTCGAGGGTCGGGGACTGCATGCCGGCGTGGAGCTCATGGACGAGTCCGGAGACCTCGAGGCCGGGCTGAGGCCGAAACGGTAGACTCCTCGGCATCCCCCTAGCGGAGTTCGGTCGAGTAACCGACGATCTCCTCGGCTGCGGCGAGACGCTCGATCGCGGTCTCGTGCGCCTCCTCAGTCCCGCGGGTGATCCAGAGTGCCACGTCCCCCGTGTCACTGACGTCCATCCTCCAAAAAGTCGCCTCGAGTCCGGCATCTTCAAGGTAGGCGGGGGAGATGACCGTGGAGACCTGTGTCGCCGGATCGAACGTGAGCTCATACGTGCGCGTCTCCCGGCGGACAGCTCCGAAATCGATCAAGGACAGAACGGTGAGGATGATGAGGGTCAGTGCGGTGCCCACTGCGACCAGAACGTATTCGCCGAGGGCCGCCGTCACGCCGAGTGCGGATGCCATCCAGACCGTCGCTGCGGTCGTGAGGCCGAAGACGGTTCCGCGGCTCTGGATGATAGCGCCGGCGCCGAGGAACCCGATGCCGGTCGCGATGCCCGCCATCATGCGCACACCCTCGTTAGGGGAGCTCGCCGCAGCCGCGAGGACGAATATCGCACTGCCCGTCGACACGAGTGTCAGCGTCCTGAGCCCTGCGGACTTCTCGCGCCATTCACGCTCGAGGCCGATTAGCGCACCGGCCGCTGCCGCGACAGCGATGTGTACGATGAACTCTCTCCATTCGGTGAGATCGAGCACCTATCCCCCTCATCTCCTGCGCTCGACCTGCAGCGTCGTCGCTTTGGTCGTGTTGATACCCTATCCAGGGACTACCCAGTTCTCACGAGCCGAAGCCCCCATCCCGGTACTCGGATCGGGGCTTCGGCCATGGTGGAGCGAGTCATGCCGACAGCTACTTCTCGGCTTCCTCGGCCTTCTCGTACGCCTTGTGCAACGCGTCCAGTTCTTCCTTGCGCTCGTCGGGATTGACGACGCTCTTGAGTCGCTCTCCGAGTGCGAGTTGCTTCTCGTGATCCTTGATCAGGTGCTCAATGAACTCGTGCATCATCGCTCCCTTCATCGGTGTCCTTGCGTTACATCCGTTCTCCTGGACGTCGGCTCCCGTTCCCATTGGCGGGTCTTCGCCGCCCTGACGAACGCTTGGGCTTCTGACGCGTCGACGACGCCGGCGTCCGGCATTACTCCGGCGTCGTCGAACAGCGTCCGGGCTCCCTTGTCAGCGGCAATCGCCTTGGTGCGCATCCGCGACGATAAACTGCGCCCACTGCTCCGATGGAGGAGCGGGCGCAGTGAGAGGCTGGAATCGTTGCGCGTACCTCGCACATCGGGCGCGTTGCCCCTGCCGGGTCTAGGTGGTCTCGTCGCTCGGCGTCACGATGTTGATATCTTGGTCTGGCTGTTCCTGTTCTATGTTGATGGTGTCCGAGTCGCCAGCAAATGGCGCCACGACCCAGCCCGGCCAGACGAACAGAAGGATGAGCAGCACAACCGCGAGCAGCGCGACGATGCCCCACACGGCGCCACTGCCGCGCTCTACGGTCGAAACGTGCCTTTCGGTGTCGATATCAGCCATTCTCGGTCACTCCTCACATCCGGGTAGCTGCGATCTGCTGGCCACCGACCCTGCGGTTCAGACTCGGCCGCAACCTGGGTTACCCAGGTTGCGGCTGTCGTTCCATCCATAGAAGGACTGGGGATCAGACTACTCTTCGTCCTGACACCATCTGGAAGATGAACACGATCAGGGCAATCACGAGCAGCAGATGAATCAGTCCGCCTCCGACATTGGTGAGCAACCCCACCAACCAGAGGACCACCAGAATCCCAACGATCGTCCACAGCATGGTCTCGTCCTCTCTCACGTGGCCTTCGCGCCGACCTTTGCGAAGTGGCCTTCTTCAACATCTCCATTGGGATTTCCCCGCCTGCTCTGCGTGCTTGCCTTAACTGACCGTGAACTCGTGTGACATCTGGGTGGCTCCAGGCCTGTTCGGTCTTCGAGCCGACGGTGCAGGGGTTTTGAGCTCAGCAGTCTGTGGGCTAGGGGATCCGGCGGGTATCAACACCCTGTGGCTGGCCGAAAGGGCGTTCTTGGTGAACCCCATGCATGCACCTGAAGATCCTGACGACATGTCCCTCGAGTCTCTGGGAGCGCGTACACTCTCGCTTCTCGAGGCTGTAGGCACCGCCGTCGTGATCACCGACGCTTTCGCCCGCGTCCGGTTCATGAACGGCGCCGCTCGCGCTCTGCACGGAATCGACGAGAGCGACACAGCGTACGTTGGTGAGGAATACGGGTCCGGTTTCGACATGTTCGACCGGCGGGGGCTCCCTGTACCCGAGGCCTCGTCTCCGGTATGGCAGGCTGTATGCGGGCGCATCGTGGGCGCAGAGACAGTCGTCGTCAGGTTCACGGATGATGAGACGCCCCACTTGTGGGAGTACTCGGCTTCGGCAGTCGATGCACAGGGCCCGTCGCCGGCTGTGGTGCTCACCATCCGGGAGATCACCGATGCTTTCACCGACGATCGAAAGGTCGGCGGGCGCGGTGTCTCAGAGGAGAGGCTCAACTCACAGAGCCTGGACACCCTTCTGGAGTTGCTGCCGAGCGGCGCAGCCATCTGTGATGACCAGGGCAAGATGCTCGCGACGAACACCAGGATCGAGGAGATCTGGGGCGGACTGCCCCGCTCGGAGAGTTTCGACGATTTCGGAATCTACCGCGCACGATGGGCGGATACCGGCACACCGCTCCTCCCGCAGGACTGGGCGATGTATCGCGCGGTCATGTTCGGTGAGACATGCACAGGCGAGCTTCTGGACATCGACCGGTTCGACGGTGGACAGGCGACCGTTCTGAACTCCGCGGCGCCGATTCTGAACGAGCGCGGTGTGATCGCTGGCGCCGTCGCGGTTCTGGCTGATGCCACCGAGGTCACGCGCAGAGAACGTGTTGGGCGGCAGATGGTCCGTGCCATCCCGGAGGTTCTTCGAGCGCGGAGTATCGAAGAGCGCATTGGTGTTGTGGTGGGCCTGATGGACAGCATGTTCCTGGGTTCGACGGTGTTTGTGTCCATTCAGGAAGAGGGTGGACTCGCACTCACTGATCGGAGCAGTGTCCCAACGGCTGCACTTCTGGAGCGCCATGCGCCTGATGTGTGGGATGCGCTGAAGTCGCTGCGCGCCCAGCACGTGCCCCGTTCGACCGGTTCGAGGAGATCCTCGCTCCTCATCATCCCGGTCCAGTCAGGTGCTCGCGCCTCGGGCTGCTTCCTGACGACGAGCGACGAAGCCTGGATTCCCGAGCTGGGGCTCGATGTGGCGCAACAGATGGTCGAACTGCTGCCCTCGCTCTTCGAGGCCCCCTTCTTCGATGACGACGAACGCCAGGAGATTGCGAGTTACTCCTTCTCGCTCGCCGGCCCTCTCGTGGGACTGTTGAGTGATGAGGTTCTGGGCTTCGAGGAGCCCGAGTGGATATCGTCCCGCGTTCTCGAACTGCTGATGGAGTACGCCGAAGCCGACTACGGGCGCGTAGTCGAGTCGAATGGGGGGGACTTCGAGCAGAGCTTCCGTGTGCTGTGCGAGATCGGCGCTGAAGCAGGGCGAGTCCCCGTCGAGTCTCTAGGCGTGCCCGCTGCTACCGTGACGGGTCAGACGATCATCGTCGCTGCCGGCGCCGATGTAACTGACGCTGTCGGCTACAAGTCCTTTGCAAGCTTTCCTTTCGTGACGGATTCCGGGATCGGGGCAGTCACCCTTGCATGGCTGGAGACTCGAGATTCCGTCAGCATGCGCGCAGGTGACCTAGCACTAGGGGCAGCCTTCCTTGGGCTGCTCCTGAGTGGCTCGCAATTGCGATCACGGCTGCAGCGAGCTCAGGAGGAGCACCTCTTCGTTGGCGCCGTGGCGGCAGCGGCAGCCTCTTGTTTCGACGCCGCCGGCATTCGCGACGCGGTATCCAAGGTCGTCAAGAGGCAGTTCGGTTCTGGCGTTGAGACACGCCTGTTCCGGATGGATTCGACGAGCCGGCTCCGTGAGGTTGCGCCAACCTTCACCGCCGCGCCAGCCGTGGTGTTCGACTGGTCGGAGGTTGAGGAATCCCTGGCCGGCTCATCGACCGGGGTCTTGCTGATCACACCACACGACAACCCATTCTGCTCTCTACTCCCACTGGGCGAGGGCGAGCAGGCTGTGGTGGCCGTTCTCCTGGTCCGAGGCCGTCCTATCGGCCTCGTGATGACCGTCCTTGATGGAGAGCGTGATGTTGACGCGAACATGCTTAGCCTGCTGGGCGCTGCGGCTCGTGAAGTCGCCGAAGCGCTCGCGGTTGCGGGGTACTGCAGTACTCAGGTCAGAATCGCGATGCGGGGTCGTGTCGCAGAGGCCATAGAGGCTGAGGTTCGTGCGCTGAGCGACGAGGACGATATCATCGACGCGGCCGTGCGCACGGCCCTCGCTGCGCTCAAGGCCGAAGGTACCGTCCACCTGCGGAAGACACACACCGGATGGCAGGTCGGTTGCCGGGCGGGCGAGGTGGACGAGACCCGCGTCGTGAACATGGTCGACTCGGCTGTTTCGGACTCCTCGGCCGGATCAGCGACCCTTGTCGACAACGACGCAGCACTCGTCTCGAGCATGTGGATTGATGAGGAGCTGTGTGTGCTCGTCGCGTTCAGGACGCGTCATCAGATTACATTCTCCAGAGACGACCTGGAGCTGCTGTATCGGATCCACGTGATCATCTCCGAGGCGATTCGCTCCCTCCGGCTCGCCCAAGAACGAGAGGCTCTGCTGGTAGCGAGGGAACGCTGGCTCGCAGACATCTCACACGACCTCAAGACGCCGCTGAGCGCCATCCGTGCGTACGCCGAGCTGCTGTCCAGTCCCGGAGACTCCACACCGGACGAGGTGAGACACCAGGGGGGGCGCATCTTGCAGCAGGCCTCCGGGATTCAGTACCTGATCGACAATCTCCTGCTGGTATTCCGGATCCGCGCCAAGGCGCTTCCTGTCCAGATGACCGTTCAAGATGCCAATGATGTTGCGTCAGAGGCCGTTCAGCTGGTTCTGGCTGACCCTCGAGCGCGTGGTGCAAGCGTATCGCTGGAGGGGGCTTCTTCCCCCATTCCCGTCGAGATCGACAGACGGCTGCTGGTGCGCGCTCTCTGCAACGTGACCGTAAATGCGGTAGTGCACGGAGGCGCCGGGGTGAACGTGCGCGTGAGTGTCGCCTCCGGGGGAGGCATGTGCAGGATCGAGGTGTCCGATGACGGCAAGGGCATCGAGGCGGACATTCTCGCCCGTGTCTTCGATCGTTACTATCGCGGCGAACCCGCGCGGGGGGATCAGGCCGGAAGCGGACTGGGGCTGCCGATCGCCCGGGAGCTTGTCGAGCTCATGCGCGGCTCGCTCGACGTGGTCTCCTCGCCAGGGAGCGGCACGACCATCAGTATCGAGTTCGCCACAGCCGAGTGAGGCCACGCGTGCGGTCCTTGCCATCGGTTACGGCATCAACCACCGAAGCGGCTCCCCGCCCATAGCAGGCGCCGCCTCCTGGCGGCAAAAGGGGGCCGACGACCGGGCGGGGGGGCCCAGTCGTCGGCGGAAGGGGACCGACGACCCAGTGGGGGGGGATGGTCGTCGGAGGGGGGTGCTTACTAATTGCGCTCCGTACCGTAGTAGTCGTACACGCTGCCAAGCCATTCATCATCGCCCGTCAAATGCCGAGGTGCTTGGCACGTGTCCGTTGCCAGCGTGTTCGTCATGCCGGAAGATTCGTCGATCGGGTGACGGCGGCCAGAAGTCCGGGTCGAAGCCCGGGGCCTCCTTCAAGGTCTCTTTCGCCACGTCCATGACGAAATGGCCTTGTTCGCCGTCGAGCCGCAACGCCTCCCACGGAACGGCGAAGAACTTCTCGCCAGACCCGAAGATCTCACCGAAGGACAGCACCGCATACTCGATGCATCCACGATCGAGGTCGATCACGAACTCCTCGATTCGGCCGAGATCCTCGCCCCGCGCATTCACGACATTGCATCCGGCCAATGTCTGGCTGCGAAAGAGCGTTCGAGCGCCGCTCACCACCGTTCACCCACCCCGATCTTCTACTCTCTAGCGCTTTCAATGTGCTCACGGCCTCTGCGGCATTACGCCACAGGACTGTGTAATCGCTGACACGCCCGGTGTCCTGTAGGCATCCGAATCGAGCCAGCGCAACACCACTACCTATTCCCGTGGCCACCGCGTCTTGATGTGACGCTGAGGTGAAGCCGTGTGAAATCGACGCCCGGCGTGCTTTGCTGTCTCGCCGAGGCTCGCACGTCCGGAGTTGGGAACATTCAATCGTGCGGCTACATCGAGGGCGCAGGAGGTGTCAATGGATGGCGTCCTGATCGTCGAGGATGAACTCGATATCGCCGACGCGGTTCGCCTGGCGTTGGAGCGAGATGACGTGAGGCCTGTGTACATAGCGGGCAGCCTTGCGGATGGGCGCGATGTCCTCGCGCGCGCAGAGATAGCTGTCGCTATCATCGACATCGGCCTGCCGGACGGAAGTGGACTCGACCTTGCAGTCGAGATGCGCTCGTCCGGGTCGAGCGCTGCGATATTCTTCCTCACCGCCCGGGACTCCGAGGTGGACAGGCTTGCCGGGTTCGGGGTCGGAGCGGACGACTACATCACGAAGCCCTTCAGCCCCCTCGAACTCAGCGCACGCGTTCGCGCCTTCTTCAGAAGGTCCCACGCGGGCACCCAGGACGACCAGTCTATCGTTGTCGGGCGAGTTCGCATCGGCGTACGGTCCGGGACCGTCGAGGTCGACGGTGAGCCCGTGGCGCTTCCGGCGCTCGAGTTCAAGCTGCTGCGGTTCCTTGCGGAGCACCGCGGCCTGGCCTTCACGCCGGCCGAGCTCTACGAGAAGGTCTGGTCCGCCGCCGCGCTCGGCCAAACGGACGAGAACAACGTCCGGGTCCATGTGCGGCGGCTGCGGGAACACATCGAGACCGATCCCTCGCATCCCGAGCTCCTGGTGACCTTGCGGGGTCTTGGCTATCGGTTCGATGAGCCCCCCGCAGGGAGGTGAACCCAGTGTCGGCGGTCATGACCGGCATGACGAAGGCCCGCTTCCTATACGGGAGGCGGGCCTTCGTGTGATAAGGCTCGTCGCTAGTGCGCGGTCCAGCCGCCGTCGACGGGAAGCGCTACTCCAGTGACGTAGCTTGAGAGGTCGGAGGCGAGGAAGAGCGCTGCCTTCGCGATCTCGTCGGCCTGGCCCCAACGCTTGATTGCGCCGCTCTGCACGAATTCGGGCGCCTCGTTGAAGTCCTTCGTCATGCCCGTGACGATAGCGCCCGGGCAGATGGCGTTCACACGGATGTTCTTGTCGCCCAGGTCCATGGCCGTGTGCCGGGTGATGCCCACCAGGCCGTGCTTCGACACCGTGTACGACAGGCCACCCGCCTGGCCGACCAGTCCGGCTACCGATGCGGTGTTGACGATCGACCCGCCGCCGCGCTGCTCCATGAGCGGGACGACCTTCTGAATGAACATCGCTGCGGCCTTCGTATTGATGCCCTGCACGCGGTCCCAGTAGTCCCAGTCCACGGGGTCATTGATCCCGAGCATGTCGAGGATGCCGGCGTTGTTGCACAGGATGTCCACTCCGCCGAAGTTATCGACGGCTGCTTTGATAGCGGCATCGATGTCGGCTTCCTTCGAAATGTCGCCGCTGAGCCCGATACAGGTGCCACCTGCCTCGGTGACCTCGAGTGCGCACGCACCTGCGGTATCGCCCGCGTAGTCGAGCGCGACCACCTTCGCCCCCTCGTTCGCGAACCGCAGTGCCATCGCGCGCCCCATGCCTGATCCGGCCCCGGTGATGATCGCTACCTTGCCATCGAGAAGTCCCATCACGTACCCCTTTCAGTTCGGGCGCCCCGCCCGGGCGCCGCATCTCGACGATACCCAGTCCCGATCTCTGTGTAACTATTGTTACAAGATGCACACAGAGTGACAGCCATTGCGGCAGGAGGTATCGGTTCGAGAATCTGCTGAATCCGCAGGATACGGTGACGGACGCAACCGCACGCTGTGCGACACTGTGATCAGTGAGACCGCGAGAGACTGCGCAGGTGGGTACGTTGCCGACCGACCCTGGGCCTCAGAAGTCCGTCTTCATCGACTTGCACCAGGACCTGCTGTTCGGCGTGGCGCAGCTGGCTGGAGGCTTGCCGGCCTACAGCTCGAGTTACCTCGCGGGCTCGCTTCATGCCACGGCTGTTCTGTCGTCGCTGTTTCCGTGTCTTCCGGAGAGCTCCCTCATCCGCGAGCTTGACGCGCATCACGAGCTGCTGAGATCCCATGCCTCCGCCCTGCGTCTCATCACCACTGTGGAGGACTTGGATGCGAAGGATCCGCGGATCGGGGTGCTGACCCACTCCGAGGGCCTTCATCTACCCGCCGTCGAGCCCGAAATGCTGGAACTGCTGTGGACGCGGCACTCCCTGCGCAGCTTGTCGCTCACGTGGAATCACGAGACCCCCTACGCGTTCAGCTGCTACGGCGACGGCGCAGCTCCTCTCAAGCCGACGGGCAGGCAACTGCTGCGCGCGCTGGAGCAAAGCCCTCTCCTCCTCGACCTGTCCCACCTGAACGACGCCGGGTTCTACGAGGCGCTTGACCTGTACGCTCCTGCGGTGCTCGTGACTCACACGTCGTGCCGGTCGATAGTGAACCACCCAAGGGGCTTGACCGACGACCAGCTGCGAGCACTGGGCAGTCACGGCGGACTTGTCGGCCTGGCGTTCTTCCCTGACTTTCTGGGCGAGAAGGGATCTATCGAGGAGGCTCTGCGTCACATAGAGAAGATCGCCTCGCTGGCTGGCGAGGACGCTCTTGCCATCGGCAGCGACTGGGGTTCGGCGGGCATGGGCGAACTGGGAGACACCGCGTCCCTTGGCGGGTTGGTCAGCGCCGTCAGCAAGAACTATGGTCCGGGCTTCGCCGAGAAGTTCGCATTCGCCAATGCCCGCAGCTTCCTGCGCGCTCAGCTGCCCCCGAGCTAGCGTTCGCCGATCTTCTCACGGAACTCGGGGAAGGCGCGAACCACCATGTCGACCAATCGATCGTGTGGCCGCGTGAGTGCGTCGCTGACCGGGATGCCGAGTTCGAACTCGTACAGCTTGATGGCCGCGGTGACCTCGGCGTCGGTCATGTTCTCGTGGTTGAGGGTGAGGCCGATGACCTTCGTGTCGGCGAATGTCTCAATGAGATTGATCTCGCTTTCGGCGCTCGGCCTCGGCACGTCCGGGAAGTCGCCCAACCACCTGCGCGCCGGTGCGTGCTGCAAGATGACCGCGTCGGGCTGGCCGCCCCGAAGGATGAAGATGGATGACAGGTAGGCGGGATGACTCAGCGCGCCCTGCCCTTCGATTATGATCACATCGGGGTGCTCGCTCTCGAAGGCTTCCAGCACGGCCGCTTCCATCTCGCCCGAGCAGAACTGGCAGGGGATGGCGTCGAGCACCACGCCGTAGCGAGCGCCCTGGATGAGGCCGGTCTGTCCTGTGCCGACCAGGATCGCCTTGATCCCCCGATCGTTAAGCGCTTGCGTGAGGATCGTCGCGGTGGTGCGCTTGCCGATCGCACTGTCGGTGCCCAGCACGGCGATGCGCGGACAGGAAACCGTGGAGATGCGTCCGCTGAACACCCGCAGATCCTTCTTTGCCGCCGGGCGCCGAACGTCGACGATCGTCACGTTGTGCGCTGCTGCCGCCGCTACAAACTCCGGGTCGTCGTTCAGGAATTCGTGGAGGCCGTTGACGATGTGCATCCCTCGCCCGATGGCTTCGAGTACCAGGCGCCGTTCGACGGGCGAAAGCATGCCGCTGAGGGGCGCCATTCCGTAGATGAAGAAGTCCGGAACGCCACCCGCAAGGACGATCGCCTCCGCCAGGTCGGTACAGATCGGTATGCCGTTGGGCGCGTCGCCAAGCACCTCGCCCGAGTCGAGGCCCGACTTCGTACTGTCGATTACCGAGAGGATCGTGTACTTCTCGGAATGGCGTACCAGGCCATTGGCGGTCTTGCCGTCGGGGGCACCGAAGTTCCCTTCGCAGTAAACGACCGCAGTCGCGCTCATCGCGGCGATATCCTCCATTGGAACCGTCACTTCCCGGGGTGAAGATCGTTTCCCCACGACGTCTGATGCAGGCGCAACCCGCAATGGTCAGCGCGACGGCCGCTTCCCGCACCATAAGGGTGTCTACCCAGACTCGGCCCCCAAGCCCTCGGTTCCCCTCTCACGGTGCCTCCCGGTGGAGTCTGCAGGCCCGTCTGCAGACCGTCTGACGCTCAGCATCCTCGGACATGGGAATGATGTTGCAGAAGGGGGGCCATTCAGATGTTGGAAGATCTGAACCCACGAGAGGTGTTCCGCCATTTCGAGGAACTGACCAAGATCCCGAGATGCTCAGGAAACGAGAAGCAGGTCAGCGACTACTTGGTCGGCTTCGCCAAGGACAAGAAGCTCGACGTCGTTCAGGACAAAGCGCTGAACGTGATCATCAAGAAGCCCGGCACGGCGGGATATGAGAAGTCGCCCGCGGTGATCATCCAGGGACACATGGACATGGTCTGCGAGAAGTCCAAGGAATCCCGCCACGATTTCTCACAAGACCCACTCGTTCTGAAGATCGAAGACGACTTCGTACGGGCAGACGGCACGACCCTCGGTGCGGACAACGGCATCGGGGTGGCGTATGGGCTGGCCTTGCTGGACAGCGTGGACATCCCTCACCCTCCCCTCGAGCTTCTCGTCACCACGAACGAGGAGACAGGAATGAAGGGCGCTCATGCCCTGACGGCAGACCATCTCACAGGAAAGACGCTCCTGAATATCGACGCTGAGGAAGAGGGGGTTCTGTACGTCAGCTGCGCAGGAGGCGTGGACGTCGTATGCGAGTTCGACACCCACTGGGAGGACGTCACGGCCCCCGCGCTGACGATCACGATCTCGGGCCTGAGCGGCGGCCACTCGGGCATGGAGATCATTCGGCAACGGGCGAACGCGATCAAGCTGCTGGGGAGGATCCTGGCTGAAGCCATGGCGGCGGGCGAGTTCCATATCGCCGCGATAGCAGGGGGTTCGAAATCCAACGCGATTGCGAGAGAAGCGCAGGCGACCGTCACGGCAGACGCGGAGGTGCTGGAGAAAGTCGAGTCCATGGTGACTCGCATGTCCAAGGACCTGAAGGCGGAGTTCGCCACCGCGGATCCGGAAATCAAGGTTGCTGCGGCTAGTGCCGACGAGGTGAGTCGGCAGCTCGATACCGCTTCTACTGAGAAGATCGTCGACTTCCTGATGGTTGCCCCCAACGGTGTTCAGTCGATGAGCCAAGAGCTCGAGGGCCTCGTAGAGAGCAGTCTCAACCTTGGCATCCTCGAGCAGTCGGGTGAATCGATCAAGATGACGGTCTCGGTACGGAGCTCGGTCGATTCGATCCTGGAGGAAGTCGCCCGCCGGATCGAAACCCTGGCGAGGCTGGTGGGCGCGAAGAGCGCCAGGGCAGGTGCGTATCCCGGGTGGCAGTACGAGGAAGACTCCAAGATCCGCGATCTGTGCGTCAGCGCGTACAAGGAGGTCTCCGGCAAAGACGCGCAGATCCAGGCCATCCACGCCGGGCTTGAGTGTGGCCTGCTGAGGCAGAAGCTCCCGGAGACCGACATGATCAGTTTCGGACCGAACCTCTACAACGTGCACACCCCGGACGAGCATCTCAGCATCGACTCGGTCGCGAACACGTGGACGTTCCTGACAGCCGTCCTCGCGACGCTGAAGTAGGGAGGGGAAGGCGAAAGTGAACGCCGAAAGCAAGAAACACGAGCTCTCCAAGCACGCCTACGGAGGCTGCTCGGGAAGCGAGTACGTGCCCTATATCCCGACGACGGAAGTGATGCCCGAACTCACCGGCTACTCCATCATCATGGGCGTCCTGTTCGCGCTCCTGTTCGCTGCGGCGAACACGTATCTCGGCCTCAAGGTAGGCATCACGATCTCTGCCGGTATACCCGGCGCAATCCTCGCCACAGGTCTCCTGAAGGGCCTCTTCCGAAGAAACAACATCCTGGAAGCGAACATGGTGGCGTCCCTCTCGGCGATGGGCGAGTCCATCGCAGGCGGCATCATCTTCGTTCTCCCCGCGCTGCTCCTTCTCGGCTTTGGCCTGAGCATCACCACGGTCGTGATCGTCACGATCATCGGCGGTCTCATGGGTGTCTTCTTCATCACCCCGGTGAGGAGATACCTCATCGTGGAAGAGCACGGCGAGCTCATCTACCCCGAGTCGATGGCGGCCGCGGAGGTTCTCGTCACCGGAAGCGAAGGCGGTAGCGGGTTTCGGACAGTGCTTCTCGGTATGGGCGTTGGTGCCGCCTACAAGATGCTGTCCGGCGGATTCAAGTTCTGGGGTGAGAACGCTTCCTACACCATCAATTCCTATCAGGGGACGATCGTCGGCGTAGACACGCTCGCTTCCCTTATGGGCGTCGGCTTCATCATCGGCTCGAAGACTTCCACGCTGATGTTCGCCGGCTCTGTCGTCGCATGGCTTGGACTCATCCCGTTGATCAAGTTCTTTGGGGCGGGCATGCCAGACCCGATCTTCCCCTCGACCGTCCCGATTGCGGAGATGGGCGCATTCGACATCTGGTCAAGCTACATCCGCTACGTCGGCGCTGGTGCCGTTGCGACCGGAGGCTTCCTGTCGCTTGCCCGATCCCTTCCCACCCTCATAAACAGCTTCAAACAAGCCATCGTCGGAATGCGCAAGGGTGGAGCCGGCGCCGTTACCAGGATGGATCTTGAGGCGCCTCTGACGTGGGTGATCGCGGCAGCGGTGCTCGGCTTTCTCCTGACGTGGTTCGTTCCTGCGGTCGGCGGCGGTCCCGTGGACGCTCTGCTGGTCGTGGTCTTCAGCTTCTTCTTCGCGGTGGTATCGGCCAGGATGGTCGGCTTGATCGGCGCGTCCAACAACCCCGTGTCAGGCATGACCATCGCGGCCCTTCTCATCGTCACCACGGTTCTGAAGCTGATGGGACAAACCGGCGATGCCGGTATGACAACCGCGCTCATGCTCGGCGGGATCATCTGCGTTGCCATCGCCGTCGCCGGCGGCACAGCGCAGAGCCTGAAGACGACCTTCATCATCGGAGGCACGCCCAAGAGCGTTCAGATCGGCATGTTCATCGCCCTGGCGATCGCATCTGTGGCCGCGGCAGGCACACTGATCATGCTGCACACGGCATACGGAATCGGAGACGTCGCCGTGCCCGCCCCACAAGCGACGCTCATGAAGCTGATCGTGGAGGGCATCATGACCGCGCAGCTGCCGTGGACCCTGGTCCTGATCGGTGTGGCGATGGCCCTGTTCTGCTACCTGGCCAAGCTTCCCATCCTCGCCGTCGCGCTCGGCATCTATCTTCCGATGGGCCTGACGGCCGCGGTGTTCTCCGGCGGCATCGTGAGAGATCTTGCTGAGAGGAAGACCGGACGCAGTCCGAAGGAGAGGGAAGCTGCGGCGAGCAAGGATGTCGTTCTCAAATGGGATGATGAGAAGGACAAGGCCGTTGAGAAGGGCATACTGCTCGCCTCTGGGCTTGTGGCGGGAGACGCTCTGACCGGCATCGTCATCGGGATATTCGCCGCGATCGGGACGGATATCGCCTTCGGCCTCAAGCTCTTCCCCGCAGTTGCTGAGAGCCCGCTGTTGGCGTTCGCTCTGTTCCTGCTCCTGGGAATCTGGGTGTATGTGTACGCCACGCGCAAGGCCCGGTCGAGATGACCCCGGAAGACCACGGGAAGGATAGGTACAACTTCGTGCTCTATGTTCCTGAGATCAGACATCAGGAATTCCGAGTGAATGATGCAGGCAGGGTTGTTCTCAATCTTGAGATCAACCCCGCGAAGAGGCTGATGGGCAAGCTCGTCAAGAGAGAGCCGGTTTCGGATATCGAGCTGGACCCGCTTTCCTCTTCGGCCTGGCTCAGCATCGACGGCGCGCGAAGCATCCTGGACATCGCTCGAATCCAGAGCGAGAAGACCGGGGATGACATCGACGAGTCTGCAAGAAGAATCGCCGCGTTCATGAGGTACGTAGCAAAGCGAGGTTGGATCAGATTCAAAGAGGTGAAGCAGGGCTGACGCACGTGCCCGACGACTCACAGGAGGTCGACATGAATCACTACTTCCACCGTCTACGGGACCCCGAGACCGTGTACGGGCTGTTGCGTGACATCTTTCTCGCAGCCGCGATCACGTGCTTTCTTGACGCGCTTCATCGCATTGCGAAGGGGCTCACGCTCAGTGCCCGCGTGAAAGCGCTCGACGAGCTCGAAGACGAGTACACGCCTGAGGAGCGCGAGGTCCTGATCCACAAGATCAAGGTCAAGTCGCTGCACTGCTAGCGGAGTGCCGTCAAGGTGCGACTGTGCAGGGGAGAACCAACGCGTGCGCGATGAATCCGGCGTGGTGACGCGATCGTCAGCCGAGGTCGTGGCGGCAGCCGTGGCTCAAGACATCGGCGCGCTCGACGAGTGGCAGGCGAAGGCGTTGCTCGCCAGCTACGGTATCACCGTCCCCGAGGGCGGCCTCGCGCGCGATGAGGACGAAGCCGTGGCTATCGCCCGGCGGCTCGATGGCCCGGTGGTCGTCAAGGCGGTAGGGTCCCACATCGGCCACAAGACGGAGCACGGACTGGTTGCGCTCGACCTCCGCGGGGACGAGGCTGTCCGGTCTGCTGCTCGCTCGCTTCTGGCCACGGCCGATGGTCAGGACGTCCGGCTGCTCGTCGAGCGGATGGTCCGGGGAGCGCGCGAGTTCATGATCGGGATGAAGCGCGATCCTCTCTTCGGCCCCGTCGTCATCTTCGGCATCGGCGGGATCTTCGCCGAGGCGCACAAGGACATCGCGTTCGGCGTGACGCCTCTGGAGGAGCAGGACATCGAAGCCATGTTCGCCGGGATCAGGGCGAGCGTGCTGCTCGACGAATTCCGCGGCCTGCCGCCCGTGGATCGTGCGTCACTGGCAGACGCTATCCGCGCTCTTGCGCGCATCGCCGAGGACCATCCAGCCGTGACCGAGATCGACGTGAACCCGCTGATCGTGGAAGGCGCGACACCGGTGGCCGCCGACGCGCTGGTGATCCTCGATCCCGCTGCTGCGCGACATCCGGCGGCACTCCATCCGCATGTCACTCCCGACCTGGGCCCTGTGTTCGCGCCGTACGCCGTCACCGTCATCGGCGCCTCGAACGACCCGCTCAAATGGGGCGGCTCTCTCCTCCGCAACCTCATCGACGGCGGCTTCGCCGGTGCCATCTACCCCGTGAACGGGCGTGGCGGCACCGTGTGCGACCTGCCCGCCTTCGGAAGCGTCGCGGAGCTGCCGGAAGCCCCGGGCCTGGCGCTTGTGGCAGTGAAGGCCGCGCAGGTGAACGCCGCGATCGAGCAGTGCGGCGAGCGCGGGATCCCCGCTGCGCTGGTGGTGGCCGCGGGCTTCTCGGAAGCGGGCGAGGCGGGGGCCGCCCTGGAGGCGGAGCTGGTCGACACGGCCCGGAGATGGGGCATCACGCTCATAGGCCCCAACTGCATGGGCATGCTCTCGATACACAGCCGGCTCCATGCCGTCGGCTTCCTGGAGTTGCGGCCGCAGGCCGGCCGTCTGAGCATCGTCACCCAGTCCGGCAACATTGGCGTGCAGCTCGTCACCAGGGCCGAGCGGCGCGGTATCGGCATCGACAAGTATGTGAGTGTGGGCAACCAGGCGAGTACGAGCGCCGTTGATGTGCTCGATGCGCTTGGAGACGACGCGCAGACCGCCGCGGCCCTCGTCTATCTCGAAGGGGTCGGCGACGGCCGCCACTTCTTCGATGTGGCGCGCCGCATCACGCCGAAGAAGCCGGTAGTGGTGCTGCGTGGCGGCCTCACGGAGATCGGCGGCCGCGCAGCCGCGTCGCACACCGGCGCGATGGCGGGTGCGGCGGAGGTCTTCATGGCCGCAGCCCACCAGGCGGGCTGTCTCGTGCGCACCGGCCCCGACGAGAGCCTGGACCTGGCGATGTGCCTCACCTCGCTCCCGCTGCCGGCCGGCCGCCGTGTGGCGGTCATGACGCTTGGCGGGGGCTGGGGCGTTCTGGCGGCGGACGAGGTGGCCCGGGCCGACCTCGAGCTGGCCCCCCTGGAACCGAGCGTCCTCGCCGAGCTGGACAGGCTTCTGCCCGGCTACTGGAGCCGCAGCAACCCCATCGACCTTGTGGCGGCGATCGGCTCGGATCTCGCGCAGCGTGCGCTGACGGTGCTGGTCGAGAGCGAGATGGTGGACGCCGTCGCGGTGCTGGGCATCCTCAGCAGCCCGTCCACAGGCTCGGTTTCAGACGACGCGGTACCCGCCGACGGAGCGGGCGGGGCCGGCTGCGTGGGATTCAACCCCGGGGAAACCGCGTTTCTCACGCGCGTGACCGAGCTCATGGAGAGCACGGGCAAGCCGATCATCAACGTCCCCCTGCTTCCGCTCGAGGTCGCGACCTTCCGCGGCCGCGGGCGATACGATGCGGTCATCCTCTACTCGCCGGTCGCTGCGGTACGTGCCCTCGGCGCCATGGCCTGGTACGGGGAGTACATCGCAGCCCATCAGCCGTAGAAGCGGTCACCCCTTGAGGGAGCCGAGGTACTGCGCGTACTCGGCGTCCTCAAGGAAGGCCAGCACCCGCTGGCGGCCGGTGCGGAGCACCGCCCACGGCGCGAACTTGAACTGCAGATGCAGCCACGCCCACTCGCGAACGCGCTTCATCGGCGGGAGGCTGTGCAAGTAGCGGCGCTGGCCCGGTCCCAGCCGGCGGTACCTCAGCAGCAGGCCTGCGAGGAAGGCGCGCGCGATTCGCAGCCGAGAGTAGAAAGCCCGGTACTCGGCGGTCACGAGATCCTGCATCTGTTTGGCGGGCATTCGTTCGGGGCGGATGGCGACGTGCATCCCGTCGAGGAATCGCAGGTGTGGGATCTCGTGGAAGAGCACGCGGCCTGCTGCCTCGTGCTCGGCCGTGCTCTTGGTCCCGGGAAGCGGCGTCTCGAACAGGTACTGCAGGGACGTGAGGTACTTGCGGGCGAATCGCCCATTGCGCTTGAGAGTCTCGGCGGTATCACCCGCGAAGGCGATGAGCATGCCGTGCACGAGCAGTCCGTGGTGGCGCATCGCCGCGAGCGCCGTCGCCATGCGGTCGCTGCTGATGTGCTTGCCGACTTCGTCGAGGTCGCTGTCTTCCGAGGACTCTACGCCGATGCACAGCATCGTCATCGGCGCGAGGTCGTGCAGCAGCCGGAGCAGCTCTTTGTCGAGACGACCGAAGCGGTCGAATACCGCATCTGCGCGGAGCTGGATGGCGATTGACCCGGCGTAGCCGCGCTCGATCGCGCCTCGGAGGAAGTCTTTGAACGACGGCTTGTTGGCAGCGGCGTTGTCATCGATGAGGAAGACGTTGCCTCGGCCCTCGGACTGACAGCTGAGAAGCTCTTCGACACTCGTGTGCTCGTCTCGCAGGACGTACCGCGGCCAGATCTCGTGCACCTCGCAGAACGAACAGCGCTCGGGACACCCCCGCGATCGCCACACGAGTCCGGTCGTGCGGCTCGCAGACCCTTCCACGAGCGACATGTCTATCAGTGGCAGGGCGCATACCTCCTCGCGCGTCAGCTGGACAGGCGGGGGGCCGAAGGCGATCGCGTCGTGCTCCCACCAGACGATGCCGGGAACGCTCGTCACGGCCTCGCCTGGAGGCGTTCCGCGCGGGCAGTTCTGCAGCGCGATCAGCAACTGCTGGAGGGAGAACTCGGCCTCGCCCCTGATGACGTAGTCGGCGCCCGCCTCGAACGCCCGCTCCGGCGCGCACGTGGGCTCCGGTCCGCCGAGCACGATCGTCGCGTTCGGATTGAGACGCCGGGCCTCGCTCACCAACTCGGCGGTTCTCGTGAGTGTGCATGTGATCGCTGAGAACCCGACGACGTCGGCGGAGCGCACGAAGTCCCAGTCCACGGACCCCTTGCCCGAGATGTCCTCGACGAATGCCCGAACGTCGTGCCCGGCGTCGTGCAGCACGGTGGCGAGGAGTGGTACTCCCCTGCCCATCGCCACATGTGAGTAGATGTTGAGTCCCGGGGAACCCGCTTCGATCAGTACCACGCGCATCGTGCCGGTTGAGGGCATGGCGGCCACCTCCGTATCTTTCGTAGGTACCCATCGAGGGGAAGGCGGCGGAGCCTTTCGGACGAACGGTACGGGGCGATGCGGTCCGGACTTCTAGCCAGGCCGTCTTGACCGATGTGTCCGGTTCCCGTTCAGTGGTCATTACCGGCTGATCAGGAAACGGGACGACACCGGATGTGAGAAGGGGAGAGGGTCGATGTCACCACGCACCGCACGATTCCTGGGGTCTATGGTCGCGTCCGTCTTGGCGCTCGGCGTGTTGAGTGGGTGCACCACGACCCCTGAAGCCGCCGCGCCGGAGGACCGGCCTGCAGCCGAGGTGCCCGAGCCCGCAGAGCAAGTCGATCCTGACGAGCAACCGTCGATCGCACAGGCCGAGGCGGCCGTGCTCGCGATCGCTCGCGAGGAGTACCCGACCATGCCCATCGAGTCGGCCACCGCGTACGCGATGGGCCGTGACGCGCAGGGCACGTGGTGGGTGCAGGCGTGGACGACCGCGAGTCCCGAGTTTGAGGGCGAGCAGGGAGAGCAGTGGTTCGTGACCTGGGACGGCGAGTCCTGGACGCTCATCGACTACGGGACCGGTCTCGGGACCGAGGACTTCCCCGGGGTCTCCGAGTGGGAGGCGCTGCAGTAGCGCCCGGCGTGCCCTTGGCTCACAACTCGGTCGCGCTGAAGGTGTCCCATTCACTCAGGTCCCCGGCCTCGAACCCCTTCTTGAACCAGCGCATCCGCTGCTCGGACGTGCCGTGCGTGAAGCTGTCCGGTACCACGTAGCCCTGCGACTCCTTCTGGATGCGGTCATCGCCCACGGCGTTGGCGGCTGCGAGCGCCTCCTCCAGGTCGCCTTCCTCGAGCAGCCCCCGGCCCTGCGCGTGACTGGCCCAGACGCCCGCGAGGTAGTCGGCCTGCAGCTCCAGGCGGACCGAGTACTCGTTGTACTCCTCCGGGCTGAGCTGCTGCCGCAACTCCTGCATCTGAGTCATCACGCCCAGCTGGTTCTGGACGTGATGCCCCACCTCGTGGGCCACAACGTACGCCATCGCGAAGTCCCCGGGAGCCTGAAATCTAGTCCGGAGCTCCCCGAAGAAGCTCAAATCGATGTAGAGGTTGTTGTCGGCAGGGCAGTAGAACGGGCCGGTGGACGCACCGGCTACGCCACACGCCGACTCCACGCTGTCCGTGTACAACACCAAGGTAGGTTCGGCGTACTCCTGCCCGGACTCGCTGAAGACCTCCGTCCAGACGGTCTCGGTGTCGGCAAGTACCACCGACACGAAGTCGGCAAGCTCCTTCTCCTCTGCCGTCTCCACGTACGGCGTCTCGCTTTCTGGGGCTGCGCTCTGTACGGTGTCGAGCACGGCACCAGGATCGGCGCCCAGCAGGGTGGCGATGATCATGATGATGATCGCTGCGCCGCCCCCGATCGCCACCTTGCCGCCCATGCCTCGGCGGTCCTCCACATTGGTGCTGCCCGGCTGCCCCTTCCACTTCATGGAACTCACTCCTTCAGGGCTTCGGCTCGCGGCCGCGACGTCGGCGTTGCTCTTGGGAGGTTCGTACCCACGTCGCTGGCCGGGCGCGCACTTAGGGTGTTGACTACGTAACGAAACAATGTTACGTTACACGCCGGAGGTGCATCACATGGACGCCGAGATATCCAAGAAGGACCTGTTGCGCGAGACCGGCATCAGCTACGGCCAGCTCTACCGCTGGAAGCGGATGGGGCTCATCCCGGAAGAGTGGTTCGTCCGCAAGTCCACCTTCACGGGCACCGAAACGTTCTTCCCGCGCGAGCGTGTGCTCGCCCGCATCGCCAAGATCACGTCGATGAAGGGCGATGACCTCTCGCTCGAGCAGATCGCCGATGTGGTGGCGCCCCCGCTGGCGAGCGTCGCTCTGTTGCCCGCCGAGGTGCTGGATCGCCGGATCGCAAGCACGTCCACGATCGGCCTGTATGCGACCGTGCGGCCCACCGAGGGCACCTATGCGCTCGGCGACATCCTCACGCTCCACGTGCTCGACAGCCTGCTGCGTGAGGGCGTGGTGACCGCCGACGAGGGCCGCGCGCTCGTGGGCACGATGGCCTCGGGGCTCGTCGGCGAAAGCGAGGGCGAGTTCGAGGCGCTGCTCGTGCGCAAGGCGGGGCTGTCGTTGTGGATGCTCGTCTCGCGAGGCTGCGCTCCTCGGCTCGAGGAAGAGGCTCGCGTGGTCGCTCGCATCGACCTCGGCGCGCGCCTCGAAGATCTGAAATCACTGCTCGCGGCAGATGAAAGGACGACACGATGAGCGACACGATGAAACGCGGCGACGTACGGGTGTCAGGCGCCGGCACGATCGCTACCGGTACCTACCGCACTGTGAGCGTGAGCGGCTCGGCCACGCTCGCGGGCGACGTCGACTGCACGGACTTCAAGGTCTCGGGCGCGGCCGAGGGCGATGGCACGCTCCGCGCGGAGAACGTCACCGTGCACGGCACCCTCGGCTACCGGGGCGATGCCGACGTGGGCCACCTGCGCGTGACCGGTACAGCATCCTTCCACACCCTCAAGGTCGCCGATGTCAGTGCCTCGGGCACCCTCGCTGTAACCGCGCTGTCCGCCACCACCGTGAAGGTGCTGGGCTTCCTGAACGTCTTGGGGGACTGCGAGGCAGAGCGCTTCGAGACACAAGGCGCGTTCACGGTCGTCGGCCTACTGAACGCGGGGGCCGTGGACGTCACACTCGGCGGCAAGTGCTCCGCCGGTGAGATCGGCGGCGAGGCGGTGACCGTCCGCATCGGCGTAGGAGCGCTCAAGCGGTTCGTGACGTCGCTCGTCCCCGGGTGGGAGCTGCGCCTTACGGCCGACTCCATCGAGGGAGACGATGTCCGGCTGGAGCACACCACGGCTCGCGCGGTGCGCGGGACCACCGTGGTCATCGGGCAGGGCTGCGAAATCGATCTGGTGGAGTACACCGGCGAGTACTCGGCCGCTCCCGACGCGAAGGTCAAGACGGTGCGCAAGGTGAGCGAGGGTGAGCCCGAAGGGGGCGACGCCGGCGCATAGAGAGATGGCCTTCGGCTGGCAAGGCTACGCCAGCCGCTGTACGCCTATCCCGATAAGCCCGGGGCCGGTGTGCACAACGAGCGCAGGGGTCAGCTGCTCCTCGATCGCATAGCGGAAGTCCGGCAGGCGCTCCTTCATGGCTGCCATCAGCGCCTTTCCCTCTGCTTCGGCGGCGCCTTGTACGACCGCGATGTTGTACTCCTTGGCGCCTTCGGCGAACTCGACCGCCTTCTCGAGCGCTAGCTTGAGTGATTTCTCGCGCCCCCGGGCCTTGCCCACGGTGTCGTAGATGCCGTCCTCATTGCATGAGATGACCGGCTTCACGTCGAGGAGCATGCCCACCATTCCCGCAACGCGACCGATCCGCCCGCCCTTCACCAGGTACTCGAGTGTCGCGACGCAGAAGAAGATCTTCGTGTTCTTCACGGCGAACTCGGCTTGGCGGCACACCTCGGCAAACGGGAGTCCCTGCTCGATCAGCTCGCCCGCGCGAATCGCTGTGAGGCCGCTGCCGATGCCGATGTTCTTCGTGTCGACGTAGTACGCCTCGAGCCCCTCGGGTTCCGGGCCGAAATTGCTCAGCATGTTGAAGGTCCCACTGAGCCCGCTGGAGATGACGACGACGATGACCTTCTCGAAGCCGTCCGCCTTGATCTGCTTGAAGAGCTCGGTGACCGTGGCGGGGCTGGGCAATGACGTCGAAGGAACTTCTTCGGAGAACCGTGCGTAGACCGTCTCCGGATCGATGTCGATCCCGTCCTGGTATTCGGCGTCCTTGTAGATGATCGTGAGCGGGGCGACGTACATGTTGTACTTCTCGCGGTACTCGCGAGGCACGTCACAACCGGAATCGACCATGATCGCTATCTTCTCGACGGTCATGCGGTCCTCGTTTCCTCTACTGGCCTTATCTACCCACTCGCACCAGTGTGACACTTCTGCACGGCGCGGTGACTCAGAAACTGGAAGAGGACCCCCACCGCCGGGCCTCGCCGATTTGGGAATGAACCGACTGATCGTCCCGTCCGATCCCGCCGGGGAGGCGCGTCACCCATGCAGCGGTTCGACGTCATCGTCATCGGCACCGGAGTAGCCGGTCAGACGGCCGCCGGTGAACTCGCAGCGGCGGGTAAGCGAGTCGCGGTGGTCGACAAGCGCGAGTTCGGTGGGACGTGTGCGC
This sequence comes from Coriobacteriia bacterium, assembly GCA_030652115.1. Lineage (NCBI taxonomy): Bacteria > Bacillati > Actinomycetota > Coriobacteriia > Coriobacteriia bacterium. Next base: position 398,803 of record JAUSBK010000001.1, read on the forward strand.
TTCGCGGATGTGAGCCGAAGAAGGTGCTCGTGGCCGCCGCCGAGGTTGCCGAGCGCGCTGCTACGCAGGCCGGCAACGGCCTGTCAGGGGCGGTTCGTCTCGACTGGCCGTCGCTCATCGAGTTCAAGCGGACCTTCACCGATCCGATGTCGCCGGTCATAGAGAAGTCGCTCACCGATTCCGGAGTCGTCGCGCTCCATGGCGTGGCGCGATTCGTTTCGGAGGACACCCTCGACGTCGGCGGCGCGCAGTACGCAGCCGAGCACTTCGTGGTCGCCACTGGGGCAGTGCCCCGCGACCTGGGGATCCCGGGGGCAGAGCTGGTGACAGACAGCGAAGGCTTCATGGCGGCCGAGACTATCGGCAGCCGGGTGGTCTTCATCGGCGGTGGCTACATCTCGTTCGAGTTCGCCCACATGGCTGCCGCGGCCGGGGCTCAGGCGGTCGTACTTCACCGGGGGGCCCGTGTGCTGGAGGGGTTCGATCCGGATCTGGCGGAGATGCTCGCTCGCGCCTATCGCAGCGCGGGAATCGAGATTCGAACCGGCACGGTCGTAGCCGAAGCCCGCGATGCGGGCGGAGCGCTGGAGATCGTGTGCGGAAACGGAGACATCGTCGCCTGCGACATGGCCGTTCACGGGGCGGGCCGGGTGCCGGACCTCGAGGGGCTCGACCTCAAGGCTGCCGGCATCGCGTACGGGCCCCGCGGCATCGACACTGACGAGTCGATGCGCTCGACCACCAACCCGCACGTGTTTGCGGCAGGAGACGCGGCGGCATCGGGGATCCCGCTCACGCCTGTCGGGATCGCGCAGGCTCGCATCGTGGTGGCGAACATTCTCGAGCCGGGTGCGGCCACGTTCGCGCCGGTCGTGACCCCGTCGGTCGTGTTCTCCGACCCGCCACTCGCCTCGATCGGACTCACCGAGGAGCAGGCGCAGGAGCGCGGTCTCGACGTGGAAGTGAAACTGACCGACACGTCAGCGTGGGCGTCCTCGCGCAGGGTGGGTCAGCGCGCCTCGGGCGCCAAGACGATCGTGGAGCGTGGGAGCGGCCGCATCGTTGGTGCGCACCTACTCGGGCATGGTGCCGAGGAGGTCATCAACGTGTTCGCCGCCGCGATCATCGGCGGCCTGACCGCGAGCGACATCAAAGGCGGACTCTGGGCGTACCCGACGGCAAGTTCGGAGATCGTGTACCTGCTCTGATCGTTCGCTCGAAGGTGCGGTGCGCCGGTTTCCGGCCGGGGGCTACTTCGACGTCCCTGGTGCCAGCCCGTGGCCGCCGAACTCGTTGCGCAGCGCCTGCACGACCTTGCCCGTGTAGCTGGGGCTGTCATCGGCATCGATCCTGAACTGCAGCGCCGCTTCGATCGCGGGCACCGGAATTCCCGCCTCTCTCGCTGCGTCGATCGTCCAGGCGCCCTCGCCGGTGTGGCCGGGGGAGCCCGACACGGGCTCGAGGTCACAGCCGAAGCGCTCGTATGCCGAGCCCAGCCATCCCACGAGTCTCGACTCGATGACGCTCGCATGCTGGTAGACGTCGGCGACGGCCGCAAGGTCCAGATCGCGCGACGAATCATGCATCAGGGCGAAGCCCTCGGCGATCGCCTGCATCATGCCGTACTCGATGCCGTTGTGGACCATCTTCACGAAGTGTCCCGAGCCTACTCCGTCGAAGAACCGGTAGCCGTCCCGGACGGCGACATCGGCAAACACCGGCTCGACGCGCTCGAATGTGGCCCGATCGCCGCCGATCATCAAGCACGCCCCGTGGCGAGCCCCGGCCGGGCCGCCGGACGTCCCGCAGTCGAGGAACCCGATGCCGCGTTCGGCAAGGCGCGCAGCACGCGGCTCGTCGTCGGCGTAGCGGGAGTTGCCGCCGTCGATGACGATGTCGCCGGGCTCGAGGAGGTCCGCAAGCCCGTGCTTGCCGTCATCGCTGAAGAGCACGGCGTCGACGGGCCTGCCGGCGGGGATCATGAGCCACACCACGCGTGGTGGCCGAAGCACCGCGACCAGGGCCTCAAGCGTATCTGCAGGAAAGACGCCGTCTTCGGCGAGATCGTGCGCCACCTGTACCGTGCGGTTCCATCCCACGACCTCCCAGCCGTGATCGGCCAGGTTGAGCGCGATGCCGGCGCCCATCTTGCCGAGTCCCGCGACCCCGATCTGCCGCCCCCGTTGGTTCGCTCGAAGCGCGGCCGCGGCATGCCGCACCGGCTCCTCGGTGTCGGGCGCATACGTCTCCAGCGGGGTCACGCCCTCGCGCCACTCGTCGATCACCGGGTCGATGAAGGCCCACATCGCGCGGACCTCGTCGGTTGAGACGAATGCCGTCTGGTCGCCGAGTATCGCGTCGTAGAGCAGCTTGGCGTACTCGGCCACATACTGGAGCCGCTCGGTCTTCTCATAGAGCGCGAAGCCGAAGGTCCGCTTCTCGACCTCGTAGTCGAAGCCGGGTCGCTTCGCCCAGAACGTGATCTCGATGGTGTCGTTGGGCTCGAGCGTGAAAATGACCTGGTTGCGCAGGTGTGTCTTTGCCTTGCCGCACAGGCAGGGGTGGCGGTGGCGGAACGTCACGACGATGCGCTTCAGGGGCGCCTCACCCACGCGCTTGCCGCTCTCGAAGGTCACCGGCACGCCCGCCCATCGGTGCCCGCTCATGACGGTCTCGAGCTTGAAGTATGTCTCGGTCTGCGACGCCGGGTCGACCCCGACGATCTGGCAGTAGCCGTCGTACTGAGCCCGATAGGTCCGGCGCGCCACCTCCTCGGAACGCAGCGGCCGCAGCCCGCCGAGAAGCGCGGCGCGCGCCGCCCTGATGGAATCGGCGTCAAGCCCCGCAGGCTGCTCCATGGTGACGAGCGCGAGCATCTGGAGCAGGTGGTTCTGCCCCACGTCGCGCAACGCACCGACGCCGTCGTAGAAGGCGCCCCGCTTCTCCACGCCGAGGGTCTCGAGCAGCGAGATGTCGATGCGCTCGATGGTCTCGCGGTTCCAATCGGACTCGAGCAAGTCGTTGTGGAAGCGGAAGGCGAGGATCCCTTGGAGCATCTCCTTGGCGAGGTAATGGTCGATGCGGTAGATCTGCTCCTCGCGGAAGAGCGAGGCGAGCAGATCGTCGAGCGCTTTCGAGCTGCCGACATCATGGCCGAAGGGCTTCTCCACCAGCACGCGCGTGTAGCCGGTCTCGGCGCTGCACGCGGCTGTGAGACCGCTACGGGCGAGGTTGCCGAGGATCGTCTCGTAGTTCTGGGGAGGAACCGCGAGGTAGAAGAGCTTGTTCGTGCACGCGTTCCACTCGCGAGCTGCTTCCTCGGTGAAGCGGGCGAGCTCGGCGTAGGCGGATTCATCGGCGAACGTGCCCTGCTGATAGGTGAAGAGCGCCAGGAACTCGTCGAGCGCATCCGCGGAGGGGTACTTCTCGGCGATGATCGCCTTCACGTGCGCCTGCAGGTCATCGTCGGACCAGTCTCGCCGTGAGAAGCCGACGACGCGCAACAGCGGGGGCAGAAGGCCTTCGCGGCTGAGGTGGTAGAGCGACGGCACGATCTTGCGTGCCATGAGGTCGCCCGTGGCGCCGAACACGACAAGGACCGTGGGCGCAGCATCCCGTTGTGGCATCGAGGAGCTCCTCTTCTTGCTGGATCAGGTGCGGTCCGGATTCCGGGCCGGCGGGCGAGCAACGGCCGTGGGGTCGGCGCTTCGTTCCCCTATCCGCCGCCGACTTCCTCACCTTCGTATCCGAAGATCCCGTAGCCAGGCTTCGACTCCTCAAGTACCTGGTCTTCTGCCGAAGTGGAGTCGCAGGGCTCGGCCTGCTGCGCCTCATCGTCGGTGTCGCAGACCTCGGCGCCGATGCCCGGCGGGTTGCTGTACTCCTCGGGTGGAGGAATCGCCCGTCGGTTGCGGGCGTTGCTCTCCTCTGCGCGGTCTGGCTTAGGGCTGTTCGTAGGCATCAGCGGACTCCTTACGCCGGTTGGTCGTTACGAGGCCTCACCAGACGTAAATACCCACCTCCTTGGCAGGAGCGCCTAACAACGACGCTACCGCGAGACCATGATGAGCGCCTCGTAGGGTTCCAGCTTCAGCCTGGGACCTCGGATCTCGCCCTCGGCGGTGTGCGTCGAGAGTGCGCATGACCATGGCCGGTGGTCGCAGAGGTCGGTGGGCAATTCCAGCTCGCTCGCCCGGGCGGCGAAGTTGAGGAGCACGGCTGCCCGCTCGCCCCCGTGCTCCCGGACGTACGCGTACACACTACCCGGCGTGGCTCGGATCGCCCGGTACGAGCCGGTCTGGAGCGCGGGTGTCGCGCGGCGCAGCCGAATGAGCCGGCGGTACCAGTCGAGCAGCGACCGGGGCTGCGTGAGCTCGGTTGCGACGTTCCTTCGCGCGCACAGAGCATCGACCGGCAGCCACGGTGTACCGTCGGTGAACCCGGCGTTGGGCCCCGGTGCCCACTGCATCGGAGTGCGCGACCCGTCTCGGCCCACACGAAGCGGCCAGAACTTGATCCCCACCGGGTCATCCATCGCCTGTCGTGGCACCCGGCTCCGCGCCATGCCGAGCTCCTGCCCGTAGTAGATGATCGGCGTGCCGCGGAGCGTCAGCAGCATCGCCGCGGCGACTCGTGCTCTCCGCTCCTCGGCCCCGGGCGCGCCGAGTCGCGTGAAGCTGCGCGGCAGGTCGTGATTGTCCAGGTAGTAGCACGGCCAGGCTGCGGGGGGCAGATGCGCCTCGAGCCACCCCACCGAGCGGCTGAAGCCGGTCGCGCTCCAGCGCTGCCGGATGAAGTCGAGATAGAAGGAGAGGTGCAGGCGGTCGGTTCCGTCGCCGAGGTATGCGAGGCAGTCGTCGGGCGTGTCCGTGCACACCTCACCCATGAGCGTCCGCTCGCCGAACCTGTCGGCCAGATCGCGCAGCGCCTGCGCGATCCCCAGGCTCTCCGGCTGCGAGAAGTCGTGCACATGCCGCTGTGCGAGGTAGGGCCGGACTCCCAGCCGCCCCGGGTTGTCACGCAGCGCCGCATCCTCGTAGAGGAAGTTGATGAGGTCGAGCCGAAAGCCGTCCACGCCCCTGCCGAGCCAGAACTCGGCAACGTCGAGCATCTCCTGCCGCACCTCGGGATTTCGCCAGTTGAGGTCGGGCTGGAACGGCAGGAACGCGTGGTAGTAGTACTGTCCGGTCGTCTCGTCGTACGCCCAGGCGCTTCCCTCCACCACAGCGAGCCAGTCGTTCGGTGGCTTGCCCGGCGAGCGGCCGTCCTTCCAGACGTACCAGTCACGGCGCGGGTTGTCGCGCGACGACCGCGACTCGACGAACCACGGGTGCTCGTCGGATGTGTGGTTCAGCACGAGGTCCATCATCACGCGCATGCCTCGCCGGTGGCACTCGGCGATGAGTTCGTCGAGGTCCTCTATCGTGCCGAAGCGGGGATCGATGGCACGGTAGTCGGCCACGTCATAGCCGAAGTCCCTGAGCGGGGAGGTGTTGATCGGTGTGAGCCAGATGGCGTCGACGCCGAGCGATGCCTCAGTGCCGTCGTTCAGGTAGTCGAGCTTGCCGATGATGCCGCGCAGGTCCCCGCGCCCGTCGCCGTCACTGTCGGCGAAGCTCGGCACGGCGATCTGGTAGATCACCCCTGTCTTCCACCATGGCGATCCCAACATCGGGCACCCCCGTTCGATCCTCCTCAGACTCTACGCGAGCGTGACCGCTCAGCGGTAGACCCGATACCGATCCTGTGGCCAGACGCGCCCGGCGCCTGCCCCCGGCTGCGGGATGCTATAGTGCCCTGCACACCCAAGAACATGTACGACATGGGGGGGACCGTGACCGAAGCGCGAACAGTCGGACTGCCGCGCGCACTCCTGTACCACAAGTACCACACGCTGTGGACGACCTTCTTCGAGGAGCTCGGTTGGCGCACGGTCATCAGTGGGCCGACCACCCGTGGGACGCTCGAGCGCGGGGTCGGGCTTGCCGTCGACGAGTCGTGCCTGCCGATGAAGGTCTTCCTCGGACACGTTGATTCGCTTCGCGACCACTGTGATGTTGTGTTCATTCCACGGCTTGAGTCGCTGACGCCCGACGAACATCTCTGCGTCAAGTTCATGGGCGTCTACGATATCGTGCGCAACACCATGCCCGACCTGGCCGTGATCGGCTACGACGTCGATGCCGCCAATGCCGTGCACGAGCGCTCGAGCATGATCGCGCTCGCGCGCCAGCTGGGAGCCGGCCGGCTTGCCAGCCGCCGCGCCTACGACCGGGCCCTCACGGCCCAGCGCGCACACGAGCGCGAGCTCGCCCGGCTGCAGGAGTCGCTCCTCGAGACCGGCGGCCCGCACCCCGACCGGATCCGCATCCTGGTCGTCGGACACACCTACAACCTCGCCGACGAGCTCATCGGCAAGCCGATCATCACGTATCTCGAGTCGCTTGGCGTAGAGGTGATCACCTCCGATGCGATCGACAAGCCGCTCGCCCGGAAGTTGTCCGCACGGCTGTCTCCCGGCATCAGGTGGACGTACAACAAGGAGCTGCTCGGGGCGGTCGAGCTCTACCGGGATGTCGTCGACGGGATCGTGTTCATCGTGACCTTCCCGTGCGGACCGGACTCGCTCATGGGCGAACTGTGCCAGCGCAAACTCCACGGCGTGCCTGTTGCGACGATCGTCTTAGACGAGTTGCAGGCCGAAGCCGGGCTGCGCACCCGCCTGGAGAGCTTCGTGGACATCATCGCGGCCAAACGGCACGCCCGGCAGCGCTGCGAGGTGGGGTCGTGACCGGGAAACGCCGCGTTACGTTCCCGCACATGGGCGAGTACTGGATCGCCTTCGAGACGCTCGCCGAGATGCTCGGCGCGGAGGCGGTCATCGCGCCCCGTATGACGCGGCACACGCTGGAGGCGGGCGCGCACGTGAGCCCCGAGTTCGTCTGCGTGCCGTTCAAGTACAACATGGGCAACTTCCTCGAGACGCTCGAAGGGGGCGGAGCCGACGTCATCGTCCAGGCAGGAGGCGGCTGTCGGTTCGGCTACTACGGCGAGGTCCAGGAAGCCATCCTGAAGGACATGGGGTACGAGTTCGAACTCGTGAACCTGATCAAGGCCGAGAGTGCAGCACAGCTGGTGCGCGAGGTTCGGAGGATGCAGCCGTCGGTTTCCTACGTGCGGGCCGCCCGCGCGGTGGCCGTGGCATACCGGCAGGCCCAGGCCATAGAGGCGGCCGAGGCTTACGTGCGGCTGAACATCGGGTTCGAGGTCGAACGTGGCGCGACGGATCGCGCGCTGAACTCCTTCCTGCGCGATCTACGCACGACGCGAACGCTCAGGGCCGTGCGTGAGGTGCGGGAGCGCGGCCTCGCCGACCTTGCCGCCGTGCCGATCGACAAGCCGGCTGACCCGCTGCGCGTTGGTGTTGTCGGCGAGCTCTACGTGCTCATGGAACCGTTCGCCAACTGCGGCGTGGAGCGCAAGCTCGCCGCCGCTGGCGTAGAAGTCCACCGGTTCATCAACGGCACGTCGCTCATTGCGCAGGGTGTGGGCGGACGCAAGCATGTGCGCCATGCGCTGGACGCGGCAGGTCCGTGGGTCGAGTACCACCTGGGCGCTGATGCGACCGAGAGCGTTGCGAAGACGTGGGAGCTCATGAACGCGGGATTTGACGGGATGGTGCACCTCAAGCCCTTCGGCTGCATGCCCGAGGTGAGCGCCATGTCGGCGCTCCAGCGGATCTCGCGCGAGCACACGTTCCCGATCCTGTTCCTCAGCTACGATGCGCAGACAGCCGAGGCAGGAGTCCAGACACGCGTGGAGGCGTTCTGCGACATGCTTGCCATGCGACGGAGGAGAGACGCAAGTGCGTAAGGGTTACCTGGGTGTGGACATCGGTTCGATCTCGACCAAGGCCGTGGTGATCGACGAGGGGGGCGCGATCCTCGCCGAGTCGTACCTGTGGACCGAGGGCAATCCGATCGCGGCCGTCAAGCGCGTGCTGATCGAGATGGAATCGCAGCTTGCAGGCTCGGACGTCTGCGTTCTGTCGTCCGGTACAACCGGTTCGGCGCGCGAGCTCATCGGCTCTGTGCTCGGCGCGCAGGTGGTGAAGAACGAGATCACGGCGCACGCGATGGGCACCCTGTCGCTTCATCCCGACGTCCACACGATCTTCGAGATCGGAGGCCAGGACTCGAAGATCATCGTCCTGCGCGACGGCGTCCCGGTCGACTACGCGATGAACACGCTGTGCGCGGCGGGGACGGGCTCGTTCCTCTCCTCGCAGTCGCGGCGCCTCGGCATACCTGTCGAGGAGTTCGGCGACTACGCGCTCCGGTCGCAGCGTCCCACCAAGATCGCGGGCCGCTGCACGGTGTTCGCCGAGTCGGACCTGGTGCACAAGGCGCAGATCGGGTACGCGATCGAAGACATCATCGCGGGGCTGTGCAACGCGATCGTCGGCAACTACCTCAACAACGTCGGCAAGGGCAAGGAGATCCAGCCGCCGATCGTGTTCCAGGGCGGCGTGAGCAAGAACGTCGGCGTGGTCGAGGCGTTCAAGCGTCTGACCGGACACGATGTCCAGGTGGACGAGTGCGGCCACCTCATGGGCGCACTCGGCATCGCGCTGCTCGCCAGAGACACGGGCGTCGAGAGGGAGTTCGACTTCGGCGTGCGCGACATGAGCTTCGACACCGTCGGCGACGAGTGCGGCGGCTGCGCGAACAACTGCGAGGTGGTCTGCGTCCTGCGCAACGGCGAGTTCGTCGATGGGTGGGGCAACCGTTGTGCGACCGGGATCGAGCGGGTGAAGACTACGCTCCGCGCGTAACTCCTGACCCTCGCCCTGTCTGCGGCGACCTACTTTGCAACGATTGTTACAAAGTAGTAGGATAACGCCACTCAGACCGATCAGCGTCTGCGGCAAACGGGAGGTACGACATGCCTCGTACGTACGTCATCACAGGAACCGCCTCGGGCATCGCGGCGGCGACCGCAAAGATCCTCAAGGAGCGCGGCAACACGGTCATCGGCATCGACATCCATGACGCGGACATCGTCGCCGATCTCAGCACAAAACAGGGTCGGCTCGACGCTGCCAGTAAGGCGATCGAACTGGCTGGCGGGAGCATCGATGCGGTGATCGCGTGTGCCGGTCTGGCACATCCGATCGCCAAGACGGTGTCGGTCAACTACTTCGGCATGACCGAGTTTCTCGAGGCGCTCGCGCCCACGCTCGCGAAGTCCGATGCGCCGCGTGCGGCGCTCATCAGCTCCATGGCCTCCCTTATGCCGAACGACCCGGCTCTCGTCGAGGCGATGTTCGTCGACGACGACGAGGCCAAGGCGGTCGCACGGGCCCAGGAGCTCGTGGACGCCGGCGGCGGCATGGAGCAGCTCATCTACGGCTCAACGAAGCGCGCCATCAGCCGCTGGGTCCGGCGCGAGTCCCCCAAGCCTGAGTGGGCCGGCGCGGGCATCCCGCTCAATGCCATCGGTCCGGGCATCGTGAAGACGCCGATGGTGGCCGAGATGATCGCCACCGCCGAGGCGCGCGCGGGCCTCGACCAGGCGGTTCCCATGCCGCTCAACTACTATCTGGAGCCGGAGGGCGTCGCCTATCTGCTCATCTGGCTCACCAGTGTCGAGAACACGCACGTGACCGGGCAGACGATCTACATCGACGGCGGCTCGGACGTGGTGCTCCGTGGCGACAACGTTTGGGATCTGGCGGCCAGCTGATCGCGAGGCCAATGACTCACGCCGTCCGACGTTAGCAGCACGAACGTGGTCCCGACAGCCCGGAGAGGGAGGTCGGGACCACGCGCATGAACCGCAGGAGTGCGCTCGGACCTCGGCGGGTATCAACGATGTGAGGAGGGGCGACCATGCCAAAGCAGCCCGATACCGAGTACAGCCTCTCGTCTCGTTCCGAGGGGATGCGCTACCAATGGCAGTCCTATACGCGGGCCGAGGTCGAGGCGCTGGCCCGCAAGCTGGGCGAGCCGGAGGACCGGTGCGCGAGGAACATCGACCCGCGTATCCCGCGTCTGCTCGCCACGCTGCTGCACGGATACGCCGAGTGACCCTCCGGTCGCGTCGGGGATCCCGCGCTCAGGCAAAGCGCCCGGGGGGCTAGCTCAGGCCGGGCTTCCTGGTGTGGGCTCTGCCCCCGACGATAAGGCGATCGTGGCGCATGTGCTCCCGGTTCGCGGCGCGCATAGTCTCGCGGGCTTGCTTACGTTCAAGAGCTGCGCGGAATGCTGCGGCTTGGTCCTTCGCGCTCGCGCCCTCCTGGAATGGCCAATGATCGGGCTTCGGTGCTTCGGATGGCATTGCACTCGCCTCCTCGGTTCCGGGCGGTGTTGCCCGGCGGCACATCTCGCGATCACGCACTCGTCTTACCGACGCGTTAACCCCGTGGGGGTCGCCTCGCAGGCGCGCGGTGTGTCTCGGTGTATGTACCCTCCGCGCGGGCCCTCGGCCCACCGAGTGCCCGGCGGCCTGCATTCATCGGCTGACCGTAACATCCACCACTCGTGTATCATTCGCAGACGACTTCTCGTGTGCCGGTGCCACATGTGCCCGGCTGATCCACTGGGGGACCGTTGGAAGACCAGATAGTGCTGCACCGACGTGTCCGGTCGACGCTGCTTACGGGCGTCATCGTGCTCGCCGTCTCGGCGGCGCTCATCGCCATCGTGCTCTACGTCCGGGATGTCACGGGCGTGCCGATGGGCACGCTCACCCGGGACCCGCTCTCCGGCAAGCCAGCTTATTTCGGCTTCCTCTCGCAGGCCGGCATCCTGTTCTGGGCAGCCGGTGCCGCTGCCGCATTCCTCGCGGCATCCGCGCTCACCGGCGCACCGGACGCGAGCGGCCGTCGCTTCCTGTTCTCAGCGGGGCTCTTGACTGTGGCGCTATGCGTCGATGACGCGTTCCTGCTGCACGATGAGGTCCTGCCGAAGCTCGGCGTGCCCGAGGAGATCCTCTACGCGGTCTACCTCGGCTGCATGCTGGCGTTCCTGATCGCGTTCCGAAGGCACATCCTGCGGACCGAGTACCCGATTCTGCTTCTGGCGCTCGGCTTTCTCGGGCTCTCCGTCATCTGTGATGCGTGCGGCCTGCCCTGGCTGGACCCGTACCTGCTCGAGGACGGCGCGAAGGTCGCGGGCATCGTGGCCTGGGCGGCCTATCTGTTCCGGACGGGTGGCTCGCTCATCGGGGGCCAGCTCGACGGCACGAACCGGTAGGTACGTCGTCGCATCCGCGACGAGGACCCTCTGCGCGCGCTCTACCGCACTGCCACGCCCAGGTAGTACGGCCAGATGAACAGGCCGAGGACCGCCGTCCAGAAGCCGAGCTTCACGTAGGCGATCGTGAAGAGCCATCCGATGAACCAGATGATCCCCATGCCCGTGTCGACGTGGACCTTCTGAGTGCCTTCGCCCCATGCCATGGTGCCCGTCCTCTCGGTCTGCCGCGCTCCCGGCGCGGCGTGAGTACCGTCTCAATCGCTCCCTCAGGCGCAGAACACCCTGATGGTGTCGCCGTTGGCCGCGCTCACGTTGACCTCCATCTCGCGGAGGCTCTGGATGATGTCCTCGATGTCCTCCGGCTTGATGTTGTTGAGGTCGAACGACATGCCGGCCTCGGTCATCGACGTGTTGATCTGCTCCATCGCCTGTGGCGGGATGAGCGACGTGAGCTTGAGCCCGGTGCGCAGCAGCGCGAGCGGGACCTTCACGTCGACCTTGTCGCTATTCACGCTGTCGACTTTCACGTACATGAACTTCGGCGTGCCCGAGGCCGAGGGCCCGGTGGGCCAGTCCGCCGAAGGCGGCGGGGTGGGGACCGGCTGGGCCGGATCGGTGTCCGCGCCGATCGAATCGAGGAGCATGTCGGCCTCGTCGGCCGTGATCTTGCCCTCGGCGAGCATGCCTAGGATGCGCTTGCGGTCTTCGTTCATCGTTGATCAGTCCTCTCAGTAGATGTCGACGTTCACGCGGCTGCCGCCGTTGTTCGCCCGGACATGGGTGCCTCTGGCGGCGGAGAGCAGGCCGAGCGAGCGGAGCACGAGCAGCGTGTAGTGGTGATAGCGGGCGCCTCCGAGCAGCAGTACGAGGTCGGCGATCAGGGTGCCGATGAGCGCGAGTGCCACGAGGGGCAACAGCAGCGGCCACAGCAGGAAGACCGGCAGCCAGATCCTGAAACTCCGGGAACCCTCTTCTTTCACCCGCACGTCGATGACGAACGGGGGCAGGTAGGTGCTCATCGCCGCAGCCTCTCCGCGGCCTCAACCGCGGTGATCTCGCCGCGGTCGAGCAAGTCGAGTACCTCATCGCTGGGTTCAGACGCCGGCTCGATGTCGATCTGCACGAGCTGGAGCTGCGCGGCGATGCGGTTGAGCCGGTTCTTGATGGTGGGGTAGCTCACGCCGAACGCCTTCTCCATGTGCTTGATCGAGCCGTGGCATCGAACGAACTCGCCCACGAAGACCTGGTCCTCGTAGCGAAGCCCTGCCAGCGGCGGCGGCTCGAACTCACCCTCGAGGGTGATGCCGCTGTCCTTGAGACGGACCTGCGTGACGACGAACGCGCGGTCGCCCGTGAGGTCGGTCAGATCGTGCCAATCATGTGCCATAGCGCCACTCCCTTTCAATTCCCACGAGCATAGTGTACCCGCAGATTGAGAAAGTCAAGACCGGAATCAATAAAATCAATATGTGAGGCTTGCGTCGGCATGTGGTCGTGCTGGCGGGCACGCCAAAGCGCACGCTCTCCGACGTGGAGGGCGGGCGCTCGAGGTTCGGGCGTTCAAGAGGACCCGCTGGTGCCCGGGACTGCGTGTCTACTGCGAGACGATGCGGTAGCGCACCTCGTGCACGCCGGTGAAGCCGAGCACGCGCGCCACGCCGGGGCCGAGGTCGAACTCCCGGCCGGCGGTGTACGGCCCGCGGTCTGCGACTTTGGCGACCGCGCGCTTGCCGTTGTACTCGAATTCGATGAGCGTGCCGAACGGCAGCGTCTTGTGCGCGACCATCATCGAGTAGGGCCCGATCGCCTCGCCGCTGGCTCCCCTGCCGGTGAAGTTCCAGCTGTAGTGCGATGCGACCGCCGTCCCCCACTCGCCGGTGCCGACGAGGCCCTGGTTCACCTTGGTTGCGGCGTCAGCGGCGGCTTTGGCGGCCTTGGCCTTGGCGGCCATCTGCGCCTCGTATTCCCTGAGCGCGGCCTCGCTCGCCGCGAGTTGCTGTCGCGCTACGGCGACCTCCTGCTCGAGCACAGAGAGCGCCTCGGCCTGCTCGGACTGGAGTGTGAGAAGCTCCTCGGCGGACGACGTGGCCTCGGCCTGCGCGGCCTTGAGCGCGGTGAGATTGTCGTTGGCCTGCCGGGCGATCCGGTCGAGCAGATCGAGCCGTGCCGCGAGTTCCTGCAGATCGGACGCACCCAACAGGAGCGACAGCGTGTCGGCGCCGGTGGAGCGGTACATCGCGGACACATGAGCCTGGAGTCGCGCCTGGCACTGCTGCTCCTGGAGGACCAGGCGGTCCAGCTCCCCGGAAGCCGCAGCCACTTGGGCGTCGATCGCCGATGATTCTGCCTGGGCTGCGTCGTACTTTGCGAGTGCAGTCTCGAGCACGGCGCGGTCGGCCGTGACCTCTGTGGCGGTGGGCAGGGCTGTCGCCTGCGTCATAGGGAGCCCCACGACGCTTGCCGCCATCACCACGGCCAGGACGAGCCCGGCTGTCCTTCGGAGAAACATGTCGAAGAGTTTAGCACCGTAGGCCGTGAGGTGCGCCCGCGTGGCGAAGGGAGGTCCGTCTCAGTAGTACGTCCGCACCCTGACGCCGAGCCGCTCGAGGTGCTTCGGCAGGGCTTCGAAGTGCTTGCTGCTGCCCGGGAACGCCTTGCCGGTCGGGATCGTCAGGGGCATGGCGCAGATGTCCGTGACCCGCTTCTTCATGTCTTCGTCGATGTCGTCGGTCCAGTCGAAACCGATGTCGAGCATTGCGCCATTCTCGTCGAGCTTGTGCCAGGTGAGCGTGGCAAGCAGCTTGTCGCTCTTCGTCAGGTCCATGTGCGACTTGAGCATCGGGTTCCCTTTCTCCGTGACGGTACTCCCGATCGTACACGACCAGCAGGCTGTGCCGTTCAGAATACGCAAGCGTGCTGACCGTTCGGCAACTATGCGTGCCGCTCATCCGAATATACCGGTCGGTTCGTCGGGACGGTGTTGTTGTGACGCTTGTCACAGGGTACTGTGATGATAGTCACAGTACGAGGCGATGAGCGGAACCCCTCCGGTCGGCCTCAGTCGCAGAACACATTGCAGCCCCACGCCGCCTGATCGTGCGCCGTTCTTCCGGGTGAGACCCGGGGCGCCTGCGGTCCCGGTCTCGGGGGGTTGAGAGCAGGTCCGTGGCGAGTCGGATCGCCAATCGGTCGAGTCCGAGTCTCGTGGGTACGCGGATCCAGCTGTTGCATATGCATGTCGGGGACAGCAGGGGGTAGTCCGCATGAATACGGGTAGCGCCGCAGTCCGAGTCGAGCAGCACCGTCCACAACTGTTCGAGGTCCCGCGCCTGGAATCGTACACCGAGCCTGTCAAGGCCGGTGCTTTCGTGTCCCGGGACGTACGTCACCGCCGCGTGGCATCCGCCCTCGTGGCGTCCGACGCCACGATGCTCTTGCTCGCATCGCTTGCGGCCACCGTCGTCTACCGGTATGCGCTTCAGGCCATGTCCGGCGGCATCAGCCCGATGTCCGCGCTCTGGTCCGTGCTGTTCGCCGTGGCGACCGTCGCCGCCATGGCCTCGTCGCACCTGTACTCGATAGAGAGCCTCGGTTGGGGATCCGCCGAGTTCACGCGGGTCGGCCGTTCGATCATCGGCGGGCTCGTCTCAACGGTCCTCGTGCTCTTCCTCCTCGGCGTAGACAGCCCGTCGCGCCTCTGGATGCTGCTTGCGAGCACGTTTGCCGTGGTGTCGGTCACCGTCGGGCGCGGCGTGCTGCGCACGATCGGCTCCCGTCTCACGAAACGTGGCGGCTGGCTGCAGCGGCCCACGCTCATCGTCGGCTCGAATGGTGAGGCGGCCGAGCTGGCCTCGCTGCTCAAAGTCCAGCCCAGCTCGGGCCTGGTGCCCGTCGGCTGCCTGCGTAGCTCGCTCAAAGACAAGCTCTCCTTCGACTACTGCGCTCCGTGCCTGCCCACGCTCGGCACCGCGCGAGATCTGTGCCGGGTCGTGCGGGAGCAGGGCATCGACACCGTGATCATCGTTGCCTCGGCGTTCGACTACGAGATCACCCAGCGGATGATCAAGGACCTTCGCGACCTCCCGGTGACCGTGCACATCTCCTCGGCGCTCAACGAGGTGCTCTCGAACCGCGTGGTCATGCGCGAGGTGAGCGGGGTCCCGCTGATCTCGCTCCGGGGCGTGTCGCTTTCCGACGCAAAGGTCCGCGGCAAGCGCGTCTTCGACTCGATAGTCGCCGGCGCGATCGTGGCCGTGGGCATGCCGCTGTGGGCGGCGCTGGCCGCGCTCATCAAACTCACGAGCGACGGACCGGTCTTCTATCGCCAGGAGCGGATCGGCCGCAACGGCGTGCCGTTTTACATGTACAAGTTCCGCTCGATGGTGACTGACGCCGACGCGATGCTGCAGCAGCTGCAGCAGGACAACCAGGCCGACGGTCCGCTGTTCAAGATGAAGAACGACCCCCGCGTGACGTCGGTGGGCCGGTGGATGCGCAAGTTCTCGCTCGACGAGTTCCCGCAGCTCATCAACGTTCTCAAGGGCGAGATGAGCCTCGTGGGTCCGCGACCGCCGCTTCCCGCCGAGACGATGCAGTACACGGATCAGGACTGGCGGCGCCTTGAGGTACTCCCCGGCATGACCGGCCTGTGGCAGGTCTCGGGGCGTTCGAAGCTCACGTTCCGCGACATGGTCCGTCTGGATGTCTTCTACATCGACAACTGGTCGCTCGGTTTGGATCTCTCCCTGCTGGCACGCACCGTGCCGGCTGTGGTTCTCGCTCGGGGCGCCTACTAGTATGTAGGAGCGAGCTGCTCTTCGAGACGCCGTCGCGTCCGCTTAGGCGGTGCGGCGGCGCTTCTCTTTGAGCGTGAGGAGCGCGAAGCGCGAGTTGCCGACGAGGTAGCGCTTCCACATTCGGCGCGGCTCCTGAGCGAAACGGTAGAACCACTCGAGCCCGGTCCGCTGCATCCACACGGGCGCACGCTTGGTGAGCCCTGCGATCACGTCAAAGCTCCCGCCTACTCCCATCGCGAAGACGGGTCCCATCTCGGGAAGGCGCTCGGCGAGGAAGAACTCCTTCTTCGGGCTCGTGATCCCCACGAACAGCAGGCGTGCGCCGGAGTCGCGGATCGTCCGTGCCACAGCCGCGTCGTCGTCGAAGTAGCCGTTGCGCGCGCCGGCGACCACCAGGCGCGGATGGACCTCCAGGATGCGTGCGAGACAGCCCTGGAGCACCTCCTCCCGCGCGCCGAGGAGGTAGACGGGCCAGGCATGCTCCTCGGCTTCGGCGAGCAAGCGCCACATCAGATCGATGCCGGCCACTCGCTCGGGCACGTCGAGGCCGAGCATGCGCCCCGCCCACACGACGGACTGGCCGTCGGCGTTGACGATCTCACAGCTCGCGATCGCCTCGCGCAGGCCGGGCACGTCCTGCATCATCACGACCTTGCCCGCGTTGATGACCACGTGCTGTGCGGCGCGGCCGCTTTCCACGAGTTCGGCGCAGCGGGCCACCGATTCGTCCATCGTGAGCAGATCGAGCGGCACGCCAAAGAGCTCAGCGCGCATCAGCGTTCACCCCGCTGAAGCTCGGCGACTGCCGCTTCGAGCGGATCGCGTCGCTCTCCATGCAGGAGGCCGAGCGAGGACGTGCCGAGCGCCCAGTGCGCGTCGCCCCACCTGAGGAAGTGCCGCCGGTCGGTCGCAAAGCGCCCCTTCTGGTAGTACGTCGCGCCGGAGATCGGGTCGACGAGGAATCGCCGGGTCCAGTCGGCCACGCGTTCGGCGAGCGCAGCTGTCTCGAAGCCCCACGTTGCGAGCCGCGCCGCGACGTCCACCGCCGTGCCGGCGCTGTGGATGTCGTACGGGTGCGGCCGGTCGGTATAGTACTTCGGCTCGCCTTCTTCGCCGAAGAAGTCCCGCGTCCAGTGCGTCACGCCCCGTTCGAGAGAGCCGCGCACGGCTTCATCGCCGGTTGCCAGCCATACCTGCAGCAACCCGTCGAGGTTGTACGCGGTGTGGAAGTTGTCGGACCAGCCAAGTGATGCACCCTCACCGTACGGCCACGACCCGTTCTCGAGCTGCGCGGCGATGGAGGTGTGCGCGCACGCGACCGCCGCATCCACCAGCGAGATGTCGCCGCGAAGCGTACCCGCCATGGCCACGAGTCCCGCGCCCAGCAGGTTCGCGTTGTGCACGAGCCGCGCGGAGTCGAGCGTGTAGCGGAAGAAGGGACGCCCGGCCGGTTCGAGCATGTGGTCGCTCAGGAAGGATGCCGAGGCTGTGAGCTGCGAGCGGAGGGACGGGTCGTCGGCGACGATGCCCGCGGTTCCGAGACCACGCGCCACGAACACCGTGGCGATCAGGTTGGGGGATCCGACCGGATAGAACGCCCAGCGCGTCTGCACATCGAACTCGTAGCCCCACGCGCCCTCCTCCAGCCGCGCGATGTCGTCGCGGTGAAGCAGCGCGTCCACGAGGGAGCGGGTCGCATCGTCGGGCGCCGCTTCGCTTCGGCACGCGGCGGTCAGGTGTGCGCCGAGCGCTTTGGCCATCGGGAAGGGGGAGATGCCGAGTGCGCGCGACAAGTCGAGCGGGCAGCGCTTGCGTAGCTGTATGGCGACCTGGCGCGCCCGTGCGTGTCGCAGCACCCACGCGGGAATGCGGGAGCCGCGCAGTGCATCGAACGGATCGATGCCGACGAGCTCCATCAGCTGCCCGTGATCTCCGCGGTGTAGACCGCGATGTCGATCGTGCTCTCGGAGCGCAGCGACTCAACCGCCGCGAACGTCGCGATCGTGGAGTGGACGCATTCGGCGAACGTGAGCTCGGAGGGCTCGCGCCCGGCCTTGGCGGCATCGACGAAGGACGTGACCTCGGTCCGGTGGCCCTTGTCCTGGGCGCCCTTCGAGCCCTTGACGCGCCCGCCCGAGGCGATCCGAAGCTCCCTGAAGTCGTCGATCGCCACGGTGCTCGCCCCGCCGAAGAGTTCGATGCGCTCCTTCGGGATGGCGGTGTCCCCGTCTGCGGCGTAGACGACGGACGAGAGCGACCCGTCGGCGTGCATGACAATGACCGAGAGCGAGTCCTGCAGCTCGGGACTCTTGCCGTTGCCGATGGCGCGAGCCGTGACCGAGGCTGCCGGCGAGCCGGTGAGGCAGATCGCCAGATCGATGAAGTGGCAGACCTCGCCGATGATCCTGCCGCCGCCCACCTGCGGGTCCTGGATCCAGCTGTCGGGCGGGATCGCGCCCGCGTTCACCCGGATGAGGCACTGCACCGGGCCCTTCGTCCGGTCGCGGACCTCGAGCGCCTGGCGGGTCATCGGCGCGAAGCGACGGTTGAAGCCCACCATGCACACGGCCCGGTGCTCGCGCTGCGCTTCGAGAAGCCCGGGCAGATCGTCGGAGCGCAGGCACAGCGGCTTCTCGACGAAGACCGCAAGGCCCGCGCGCAGCGCGCTCATCGTGAGCGCGGCGTGCGAGTCGTGGCGCGTGGAGATGAACGCGAGGCCCACTTCGGGACGTGCGAAGGCCTTCGCGGCGTCGCTCTCGGCGTGGGCGAACCCGAACTTCGCGGCGGCATCGACAGCGCTCAAGCCCCGGGCTGAGATCACGGTATCGAGCGGTACGCCGGCCGCGCGCACCGCGGGCAGGAGCACGCGGGTGGCGAAGTTGCCGGCGCCCACGAACGCAACACCGTCGCCGCGCGCGGGTGTGACCTGCGTCCCGGCAGTCGTGTCCGCCTCAGGCAACGGGTCCTCGCTGTAGGCGAGCACGATGCCGAGGTAGGGCTCGCGTCCGGTGGCGAGGAGGTCGTATGCGTCCGGGGCCTCCTCGACCGCGAAGCGATGCGTGGTGAGTGCAGCTGCGTTCACGTCGCCTCTCGCGAGTGCGCCGAGGAACGCGGCCATGTTGCGGCCCTCGGTCCAGCGGACGTAGCCCGCCGGGTAGTCGTGGCCGTGGACTTCGTACGAGGCGTCGTAGCGCCCGGGTCCGTATGAGCGGGACAGGACGACCGACAGCTCCTTCTCGTAGTACGGCGAGCGCGGCACCTCCATCGGAGTCGCACCCACGAGCACGACGCGCGCGCGGTCGCGCGCCACCGCACCCGCGAGCACGAACGGGGAGTTGTCGGGTGCGCCCGCGGTGATGATCACCGCGTCGAAGCCCATGCCTTCGGTGAAGGCCATGAGCAGCCCCTCGACGCCGGGTGCGTCCGCTGCGGTCGTAAGGTCGCAGCCACCCGCCCGGGCGCCCTCCACGGCTGCCGCGGAGACGTCGGTGCCCGCCACACGACAGCCCGACGCCTGCAGCAGCTGCACGGTGATCCGGCCGATGAGCCCGAGTCCGATCACCAGCACGCGCTCGCCGTAGCTCACCCCGCTCTGGCGGATGCCGTTCATGGCCACGCAGCCGACTGTCGTGTATGCCGCGTCCTCGAAGGAGACCTCGTCGGGCATCTTCGAACAGAGCAGCTCAGGCACGCACACGTAGCCCGCGTGCACCGCCGACTCGGCGCCGGCGCACGCCACGCGGTCGCCGATGCGGAACGAGGAGACACCTGGCGCGACGCGCTCGACAACGCCTGCGCAGGAGTAGCCGAGCGGCGACCAGGAGTCGAGGCGGTTGCGCACGGTCTGCACGGTGGCGGCGATGCCCTCGGTCTTCACCTTCGACAGCACCTGCGCCACGAGGTCGGGCCGCGCCTGCGCCTTGCCGACGAGGCTCTTGCGCCCCAGGTCCACCTTGGACTTCTCGGTGCCTGCCGAGAGCAACGACGCCTCAACGCGCACGAGCACGCAGCCGGGCTGCAGGGCCGGTACCGGCACGTCGAGCACCCGGATCTCGCCCGTGTTGAAGTTCTGCGCAACCTGCTTCACGACTTGCTCCTCACGTCCCGCCTACGGGTGGCGGTCCCCCTCGAGCACCGAGCGCTGCCAGATCTCGAGCGTCAGCAGCGCCCACAGCCGGAAGGCGTGGTCTGCCTCGCCCGACCGGTTCTCACGAATCATACGTGTTACCGCTTCCGGCTGGAAAACGCCGCGCCTGCGGATCGTCTCCTCGGACAGCAGATCGCCGAGCATCTCGGCCAGGTCGGTCTTGAGCCACTGGCGGATTGGCGCGCCGAAGCCCGCCTTGCGGCGCGCAAGCACCCACTCGGGCAGATCGGGCGCGAGCGCCTGGCGCAGCGCGTACTTGCGGGTGCGCCCGTGGACCTTGAGATCGGAGGGCATGGCAGCGGCCACGGACACCACGGCGAGGTCCAGATACGGCACGCGGCTCTCGATGGAGGCCGCCATCGACATCTTGTCGCAGTAGGCGAGGTTGAGCTCCGGCAAGAAGAGCTTCGTGTCGAGGTACGACGCCTGACTCACCGCGTCGAGCGAGGCGACTTTCTCGAAGTACTCGTACTGTCGCGCCGAGAGCGATTCGACCACCTGCGCCTGCGCATCCGCCGACAGCAACGCGTCGATGCCGGCAGCATCGTAGTAGGTGCGCAGCCCGGCGGCGCGCTCGCGGGGATCTGCTGCGCCGGCAGCGACGATGTCGTCGAGCACGCGCTGTACGCCGAGGCCGAGCCCCTTGGAGAGGCCCGGGACCTTCCCGCCCGCCCACGCCGACGCGCCGCCGATGCCGCGGAGCACCGGTCCGGCGACCGGACCCCCGAGCCAGGGATGGCGGTCGGCCACGTGCAGGATCTGGTGGAGCCGATAGCCGCCGAAGAGCTCGTCGGCGCCCTGGCCGGTGAGGAGCACGGTCACGAGCTCCCGGGCCGCCTCACTGATGAGGTAGGTGTTGATGGCGGCCGGGTCCGCAAGGGGCTCGTCCATGTGCCACAGCAGCTTGGGCAGGAGGTCCGCCACGTCCGGCGCGACGATCGTCTCGTGATAGCGGGCGCCGTAGTGCGCGGCGGCACGTCGGGCGTAGAGGTGCTCGTCGGGGCACTGCTCGAGCACCGCGTCCTCGGCACGGAAAGCGATGGTGAAGCAGTCCACCGGCTCCGAGCGCTCCTTGGCAGCAAGCGCGAGCAGTCCGGTGGAGTCGAGGCCGCCGCTCAGAAGCAGGCCGACCGGAACGTCGCTTCGGAGTTGGCGGCGAACCGAGTCGTGCAGGGCGGTTCGAAGGGCCTCGATATGCTCGGTGGAGGACAGGTCGTTGTCGGGATGCAGTTCGAGGTCCCAGTACTCGCGGATCGAGGTGACGCCGTCGCGCCACTCGATGAGGTGGCCGGGGCGAAGCTTCAGGACTCCCTCGATGAGCGTTTCCGGTGCGGGCGTCCACAGGTAGGTGAGGTACTTGGGCAGAGCGGCCACATTGAGCGCGCGCCCCGCGAGTCCGTCCGGGTACAGCGACTTCGCCTCGGAAGCGAACACGAGCGTGTCGCCGTCCTGGCGGTAGTACAGCGGCTTGATGCCGAGGTGGTCGCGCGCGACGAGCAGCGTGCCCATGCGCTCGTTCCAGGCTGCGAAGGCGAACATCCCGTTGAGTCGTCCGGGCAGTCCGTCCCCCCACTCCTCGAAACCGTGGACGAGGACCTCCGTGTCGGCACGCGAGGCGAACACATGCCCCCGCGACTCAAGCTCCGCGCGCAACGCCGGGGCGTTGTAGATCTCACCGTTGTAGGTGACCCATACGGAGCCGTCCTCGTTGCCCATCGGCATGTGACCGGCGGCGGAGAGGTCGATGATGCTCAGCCTGCGGTTGCCGAGCACGACGCCGGTGGAGGGCGAGGAGTACACGCCGCTGTCGTTCGGGCCGCGGTGTGCGATGGCTTCGAGCGCCCGGTCGATGAATGCGCCCGTGGCCCCGGGGCTGAGGCTGGCGAGCCCGACTATGCCGCACACGTTGGACGTCCGCTCAAACGGGACCCGGTTTCTCAGTCCTGACCTGGGGTGTAGTAGCTCCGGTAGCCCGTGCGGGCCGACGAGCGCTTGTTGAGACCCCACATCACGATACCGATGAGCCGTGACCCCGCACCTGCGAGGGTCTCCCGGCTCGCCTTGGCCATCTCACGGGTGGTGAAGCCCGCCGCCGTCACCATGAGCACGCCGTCCGCCCAGCGGGCGACCGCCGAGGTGTCTGCGACCGACAGCAGCGGTGGCGCGTCGACGATGATCCAGTCGGCCCACTCGGCCAGCGAATCGAACAGACGCTTCATCGTTGCAGAGCCGAGGAGCTCGCTCGGGTTCGGAGGCATGCGGCCGGCCGTGAGCACCCAGAGGTTCTTGACGCTCTCGGGCCGCTGCAGCACGTAAGCGGCGTCGAAGGCCCCGGTCAGCACGTCCGAGAGCCCGACATTCTCCTTCACGCCAAAGAACCTGGCCGCGATCGGCCGACGGAAGTCCGACTCGATCAGGACGGTCTTCTTGCCCGACTGCGCCAGCACGCTCGCGAGGTTCGCCGCAACGGTGGACTTGCCTTCCTGGGCTACCGCCGAGGTGACGAGAACGACCTTGACGTCGTGCTCGAAGTTCACGAAGTCGAGCCCGTTGCGCAGCACGCGGTACGACTCGGCGGCCTGTCCGTCCGGCTGCAGGATGACCGACAGGTCGGGTCCTTCATCTTTGGTGAGGACGGTGCGAGCGACCTGCCCGAGCACGGGCGATCCGTACAGTTCCTCGGCCTCGGCAGGCGACTTGATGGTGTTGTCGAGCGTCTCGGCCACGAACGCGGCGCCGAGACCTACCACGAGGCCGAGCGCGAAACCGACCACGCTGTCCCGGGCGGGCTTGGGCGACACGGGATCGGGATCCGGCACCGCGGTGGCAAGCACGCTGCCCGACCCGGTCTCGAGCTGTTCGTTGATCTGCAGGTCGACGAGCTGTTCGGAGAGCGTGGCGTAGAGGCTCTTCGCGGCCTCGAGGCTCACCTGCTCATCGGCGGAGGCGCCGTTGGCCGTCTGCGCTTCGAGTGCGACGATGTCCTGCTGAGTCTCGGAGAGCCTGGCTTTCACGTCGTCCACGGCGGCCCGGATGCTTGCTCGCTGGAGGTCGCGCGACCATGCAACGTAGCTTTCGGCGAACGCGTTCGCGATGGCGGCCGCACGCTCCGGGGAGGGGTCCGTGACCTCGACCGTCGCGATGTTCGTGCCCGTCTCCGTGATGAAGACGACCTGCTTGAGCAGCTCAGTGCTCGTCGTGTTCAGCTCGAGCGAATTGATGACCGCCTCGACGATGGGGCGAGACTTGAGCACTCCCACCTGGGTCTGGAACTCGCGCTCCTGCGAACTCGACTGCATCTGCGTCGAGCCGAGCAGCGTCGCGCCCGCGTTCTGCTCGATCATCAGGACCTGTGACTGCGCCTGATACTCGGGCGTCTGGAACAGGCTCATCACCAGCGCGGCGCCGGTGGCTACGAGGAGACACGCCGCGATGAGCTTGCGCCGATTGACGAAGATCTTGATCAGGTGTCCGAGATCCACTTTCCCCCCGTACCAGCGGCATCATCTGCTGCCTGCACTGTACCAGCGGGGCGCGAGGACTGTCACGCTGCGCACGGCGCCGATGGCGGGCCGTTGCCCGCGCCGTAAGGGCGTCTGACGTGCAGGTACGATACACTCTGGTGCATGCGCCGGGGAGTCGGCGACCGCACACGACCGGCACACGGCGGAGCCACGGGGGGTCGGGTTGCACGTTCCTTCTGGGCCACTCATGTCGCAGCCGCGAGGCGCGAGGCGGTGCTGGCCTCGATGACGCAGGATCAGCACAGCCCCGTTGCTGCCGTTCGAGGCATGCGCGACGCGTCGCTTGGCCGCGCCGGGCAGCAGGTACTCCAGTTCGCCTTCACGATCGCGCTCGTGCGGCTGCTCGACCCCGGGGACTTCGGCATCGTGGCGCTCTGCAGCGTCATCACGGGCTTCATCACGCTGCTCGGCGACCTGGGGACCTCGGCTGCGATCGTCCAGCGCAAGGAGCTCAACCCGCGCCTCCTGAGCTCGGTGTGGGTCCTGAACGTCGGTGTGGGCGTGGGCGCGGCGGCGCTGCTCATCGTAGGAAGCGGGCCGCTCGCCGCGGCGCTCGGCAACCCGCATGCGGCACCTGTCATCAGAGGGCTCGCGCTCGTCTTCCCCATCCGCAGCCTCGCGCTCGTGCACGGTGCGCTGCTCCAGAGGGACCTGCGCTTCAACACGGTCGCCCGCTCCGAGGTGTATGGCACGCTGGCCGGCGGACTCTCGGCTGTGGGTGTGGCGCTGCTCGGCTGGGGCCCCTGGAGCCTCGTGGTGCAGCAGATGGTCGCCACCACGGTGAGCGGCGCGGTGATGGCGGTTGGCGCCCGATGGCTCCCGCGGGCGCGCCCGTCGCGTGCCGAGCTGCGCGGCATCGCCTCGTTCACGGCCAATCTGAGCGCGTACAACACCGTCTACTACGCGGCGCGCAACGCCGACAACCTGCTCATCGGCAGGTTCCTCGGCACGGGCGCGCTCGGCGTGTACGACATCGGCTACAGGACGATCCTCTACCCGCTGCGCAACGTCACCAACGTGGTCTCGACCGTGGCGTACCCGGTGCTCTCGCGCCGTCAGGACGACGACCCCGGCCTGCTGCGCGGCTACCTTCGGATCGTGCGCTCGATCGCCCTGGTCACGTTCCCGATGCTCGCGATCATGGCGTTTCTGAGCCCCGAGTTCGTGGGCGTGGTGTACGGACCGAAGTGGGCAGACCTCGTGCCGGTGCTCGCGGTGCTGGCGCCGGTGGGCGCCCTACAGTCGGTCACCTCGACGGTGATCATCTTGTACCAGTCCAAGGCACGGACGGACCTGCTGCTGCGCGTGGGCCTGGTCGAGAGCGCGGTCATCGTGGGCGGCTTCGTCGTCGGGCTGCGCTGGGGCGTGCTCGGCGTGGCGGTCTCGTACCTGGTGACGAATCTGCTGCTGCTCTACCCGGTCGTCCGGATACCGATGGGGCTGGTGCACGCGCGCGCTTCGGACTTCTTCGCAGCCACGTGGAAGCCCGCGGTGCTTGCCGCGATCGCGGGCGTATGCGCCTACGCGGCAGGTCTGTGGCCCCCGCTTCACTCGGCGAGCCTCGTCGTGCAGCTGATCGTCCTGTCTGCGGTCGGCGCCGGCGTGTACGCGGCGCTCGGCTTGGCGTTCTTGCGCGACGACGTCGACTGGCTGGCGGCGCGCATCCGAGAAGCATTGGGCAGGTAGGCCATGGCGCGGATAGCCATCGTGACGTACTTCTTCCCGCCGGGTGACGAGATCGGCGGCCAGCGCCCGTCGGCGCTTGCGCGCAACCTCGCGCGGCTCGGTCACGACGTCGTCGTGCTCACGCGTCAGGCGGCGCCTGCCGAAGACGGTTTCCGCGCGGTGACCGTCGGGCGCGGGGCTGGTGCGTCGGGTTCGGCCGCACCCGCCGACGCCGGTGCCACGACCGGGATCAGGGGCCTTGCCCGGAAGCTGCTCGCCGTGCCGGACGGGAAGACCCGTTGGGCCGTGCAGGCGGCCGCGGCGATTCGCCGGGAGAACGGTGCAGGCGCCTTCGACGCGGTCATCACCACCGGACCGCCGCACTCCGTGCACCTGGCCGGGCTCTGGGGGCTCCGGCACCGTGGCGGGAATCGGCCGCGGTGGATCGTCGACATGCGCGACCTGTGGACGGACAACCCCTACTACGACTACGGTGCCGCCCGCAGGCGCCTCGACCGCCTCATCGAGGCGGACGTGGTGCGCAGCGCCGATGCGGTCACCGCGACGACGGCGGGATTCGCACTGTCGCTCGAGCGCCGTCATGGCATCCGGGCTACGAGCATCCTCACGGGTTTCGATGACCGCGCTCCGCGTCCCGCGCCGCGGGAGGCCGGAGGGCCGCTACGGGTCGTGCATGCGGGCAATCTGTATGGCGGACGCCGGGACCCGGCCCCCCTCCTCGAGGCGGCGGGCATGCTCGTACGAGAAGGTCGCGCGAGCGCGGACCGGGTGCGCCTCATCTTCATCGGCCCCGGGTCCGAATCGGTTGCCGAAGCAGCGTACACCCTCGGAGCGAGTGAGATCGTGGAGGCCGCGCCGCCGATCCCGCATGCCGAGGTGCTCGAGCACCTTGCACGGGCCGATGCGCTGCTGCTCGTGCAGTGGCGCAGCGACCTCACCGCCGCAGAGGTGCCGGGCAAGCTCTACGAGTACCTCGCGTTCCGCGCGCCGGTCATCGCACTCGGCGCGGCGCCCGACGGCGAGGTGGCGGGGATCCTCGAGACCACCGGTGCAGGACGGGTCGTGAACTCGGTGGCAGAATGTCGTCAGGTGCTTGAACAGCTGCTCGAGGGCGGCCTCACAGGTCCGGATGAGGCGCGGTTGGCGGCTTTCGGCCAAACGCGGATGGCGGAGCGGTTCGGGAGTGTGGCCGAAGGGCGGGAGGTGGTGACCGGGTGACCGCAGGACGCGAAGGCGCGGCCCGTCGGCCTGCGCCCTACGCCTACGTCGTGGCCGCCTGCCTGTTGGTGAGCCTGTTCATCGGCATGCTCACGCCGATCATGCCGGCGATGGCTGTGGCGCTCGTGGTCATCGGCGCGCTTGCGGCCGCGGCGTTCTCGCAGCCGCTGATAGCGGTGGCGCTGCTGCTGGCTATCGGCGGGATGCCGCTCGAGCAGCTCACGGGTGGCGAGAAGAGTCTGCTGCAGGGCTTCGGCGGCGCAAGCGCCTCGGGAATCGTGCTCGTCGCCATGGTCGGACTCCTGTCGATCATGCTCCTGAACAGCAAGGCGTTCTCGCGGATATCGTTCCTGGACGGAGCTTTCGGTCTTCTCCTCATCGCGGGCGCCGCTAGCATCCTGTGGGCGCCAGCTCCGCTCGAGGGCTTTCGCGTGCTCTCCAAGATGGCGTATCCGTTCCTCATCTACCTGGCGGTGCGCAGCCTCATGTCCGGCGAGCGACAACGCGATCTCGTGGTGCGTCTCGTCTTGCTCGGTGGTGTGATCGTGAGCGTCTGGGCGTTCTACGGGTTCGTCACAGTGGGTCTGCCCGCCTTCATACACGGAGGTGTCTACAACCTCACGGTCTCCACCACGCACCCCACGCCGTTCGGCTTCTACAATGTCTGTCTCTTTGCGCTGTGCTACGCACGCTGGCGGCAGCACGGCTCGAGGGGCTTCGCCGCTTTCGCGGTGCTCTTCGGCATCGAAGCCGTCATGAGCCAGTCGCGCATGGCGATGTTCGGCGTGGTGCTCGTGGCCGTCTTGGTGGAGCTTGCGCTCAGCCGGCGGCCGACGCGCTGGTTGCAGGCGGCACTCGTCGCGGCGCTGCTTGTCGTCGTGGGCGGCGTGACGATCCTCTCCGTGCCCAGGCTGCAGGAGGGGGTCTTCTACACGCCGCAGTCCCTGCGCAGCACGCCTGCCGAGATTCTCGCATCGCTCAACGACCAGGGACGGGGCAACGTGGCCACGGCGATGGTCAGGGACCTGGTCAACGACCGTGCGTTGGTCTTCGGCGAGGGCCTGGGGTCGAGCACAGTCGAGCTGCAGCAGGGCACACTCGGCGACCTGGGCGGCGTCGGAGTCGCGCACAACGAGTACGTTCGGCTGCTGTACGAGACAGGCGTGCTGGGACTGACGCTTGCCGTTGTAGCGTTCGCGGCTCTCGTGCTGTCGGCGTGGAAGATCTCGCAGCGGATACCGGACGACCACCGCTGGCTGGGCGCTGCGGCGTTCGGCCTGAGCGTCTGCTACGTGGTGTTCTGCGTCACGGACAACGTGCTGGATTACTACAACACATTCTCGCAGTTCGTGTTCTTCGCGCTGGGCGCCTCGCTCGCCATGGAGGCCTCGCATGCCCGTGGGGCGTCTGAAGCCGAAGGTCGCACGCGTGGGTTCGATGGGGCGGCTCTGTCCGCGCGCGGGGCGGAGTCCTGATGCACGTTGCCGTGGTCGGCCCCGTGCCGCCTCCGTATCAGGGGATGACCGTCTACACCCGCATGCTGCTCGACGAACTCGACGCCGAGGGCATGCCGGTGCGCTGGATCGACAGTTCGGACCACCGCGACCTCTCGAACATGGGTCGCATCGACTGGGAGAACCTGTGGGGCGCGGCGCGCACCGCGTTCGGCATCCTGGGGTCGGTTCGACTCGAGCGGCCTCGGCTGCTGTATCTGCCGATCGCGCAGTCGGGACTGCCGTTCGTGCGGGATGCGATCCACCTGCTGCTCGGCCGGATCGTAGGAATGCGGCTCGTCGTCCATCTGCACGGGGGCGACTTCCCCAGCTTCTACACCGGAGAGCCGGGCATGGTGCGGTGGATCATCCGCAAGACGCTCGACGGCTGCTCGGCGATCGTCGTGCTCGCTCCGTCGCTCGGCACTCAGTTCGAGGGGATCACCGCACGTCCGGCGATCCGCGTGGTCGCCAACGCGGTCGCTCCGGTGCTCGACGAGGCGGCGATCGAGGCGCGCTACGCCGACATCACGGAGCGCCCCGTGCGGGTGTCCTTCCTTGCAGCCATCACCGGTCCCAAGGGCGCGGTGGACTTTGCGCACGCGATCGAGAGGCTGCCGGATGACGTGCGTGCACGCGCGAGGTTCGTGATCGCCGGCAACCGGGACGGGAACTTCGAGGACGACTACCGGCTGGTGGCGGCGACCGTCGAGCGGCTCGCCGCCGACGGTACCGACATCGCCCTCGAGGGTGTGGTGGACGCTGGCGGGAAGGCCACCTTCTTCGGCGAGACCGACATCTTCGCGCTGCCTTCGCACCGCGAGGGGCAGCCGCTCGTGGTGCTCGAGGCGCTCTCGGCGGGCTGCGCGGTCGTGAGCACGACGGTCGGCGGCATACCCGAGACGGTCACCGAGGGTGAAGATGGCCGACTGGTCGCATCGGGCGATGTCGACGCGCTCGCTCGGATTCTGCGTGAGCTGATCGAAGACCCTGTGGCGACGGTCGCCCTCGGCCGTCGGGGCAGGGAACGCTGGGAGCGCTGCTACCAACCACGTGTGCACGGCGCGGCCATAGCCGAGGTCTTGCGAGACGTGCTCGGCGGCTAGCTGCACCGTCGGCCGGAGGACCGCCTAGGACGCGGGCGACTTGTAGGCGTCCGGCATCGGCTGATCGAAGAAGCGGCGGAACCAGCACTCCAGCGCGAGCCAGCGGAAGATCTGGGCGCTGGCATCGATCTCACCTGCGTTGTGTCGCGCGAGCGTGTGCTCGATCTGGGCCATGTCGAGCACGCCCCGGTGCTTCGTCCGGTCGTCCACCAGGTAGTTGCGTACGTCGTCCCGCACCTGGTCGCGGAACCAGCCGCTCGTGGGTGTGGCGAAGCCCATCTTGTCTTTGCGGTCGAGGATCTCCTGTGGCGTGATGCCGCGCATCGCTTCGCGCAGCAGCCACTTGGTGGCGCCCTTGCGCATCTTCTCGTGGCCGGGGAGTCCGGCGAGATACTCGACCAGGCGGTAGTCGAGGAACGGCGTGCGCGACTCCACCGAGAACCCCATGCTCAGGCGGTCCTCGTAGTGGAGGTAGCCGGGGAGCTTATCACGCAGCAGGTCGTCGAAGAGCGCAGCATTCACCGTGTCGCTCGTGCGTATCGTGTGCCGGGGCAGCGGGGCGCTTCGGTACGGGCCCCACATATCCGGGGATAGGCCGCCCGCCACGACGCCGCCGTGACGGCCGCTGTGGGCGTGCAGCATGCGCCGCGGCGCACTCGCGCGCGCGAGCGTCAGCGCCGGGCCTTCCGACCGGAAGCGAGCTGCCGAACCGACCGCATCGGCGAGATTCCCGGCATGGCCGAGGCGGCCGGTGAGCACCTGGCCGAGGAGCCATCGAACGTTCGCATCGACGTGACCGTGATACCCGCCGAACAGCTCGTCGCCCCCCTGACCGTCGAGCACGACCTTGACGTGGGGCGCCACCAGCTCGAAGACCTTCCACTGCGAGTACGAGCCGGGGGAGGACACGGGTGGTTCGTCCATGAACCAGGTGAGCCGCTCGAGCACCTCGAGGTAGTCGCGCGGATCGGGAGCGCCACGCACCGAATCGCAGCCGAAGCGCTCTGCAACCAGCCGCGAGTAGCGACTCTCGTCCGAGGTGGTCCCCGGGTACTCAACGGTGAAGGTCGAAAGCCTGCCGGGCGTGTCGCGTGTGGCGAGCGAGACGATCGACGACGAGTCCAGCCCGCCCGAGAGACAGCTGCCCACGGGCACGTCGCTTGCGAGCATGCGCAGGTGGACCGCGTCGGCCAGAAGCGCGCGGACGGTCGTGACCGGATCGGTGTAGTCATAGGTCTCTGCGGCTTCTGCCGGATCGAGCTGCCAGTACGCCTCGGGCCCGCTCAGCCCGTCGCGCGGGGAGAAGCGCAGGAGGTGTCCGGGCGGAAGCTGCCTGATGCCCGCGAAGAGCGTCTCAGCGCCCCGATCGTCGAGCAGGCCGTCGGCGATCACGTGGGCAGCGTAGGGCTCGTTGATCGCCGGTGCCACGCCAGCCGCAAGGATGCCCTTGATCTCGGACGCGACGGCGAGCCGGTCGCCGTCAACGTGATAGTAGAGCGGTTTCACGCCGAGGCGGTCCCGCGAGCAGATCGCCATGGTGCGCCTGACGTCCCACAGCACGATGCCCCACATGCCGTTGAACCTCTCGAAGCACCGCTCGCCCCACTGCTCGTACGCGTGGATGATGATCTCCGTGTCGCTCGTGGAGCGCATGGTGTGGCCGCGGCGCGCGAGTTCCCGACCGATCTCGGCGTAGTTGTAGATCTCGCCGTTGAAGACGATCCAGATGCTCCCGTCCTCGTTGGACATCGGCTGATGCCCGCCGGCGCTGAGGTCGATGATCGAGAGGCGGCGATGGCCGAGGCAGACGCCTTCATCAAGCCAGATGCCGTGGTCGTCGGGCCCGCGATGCTTCTGCACCTCGAGCATCGCGCTCATGCGTGCTCCGGGCTCGCTCCAGGGACCGATCAATCCCGCGATGCCGCACATCAGTCTCGCCCCTGTTCCGCCGTCGGGGCGCGGTCGGCATCGGCGCACTCGGCCACCAGCTCGGCGAGATGGAGGAAGCGCACGCCGTCCTCGGCGAGTGCACGAAGCGCGGCGAGTGAGACCGGCGACATCGACTTGGGGTGCCCGATGAGCGTGACCGCGTCCGCTGCGTGAGCGAGGATGGCGCGGAGGAGATCGGGCGATGTGGACTCGACCGCAAGCAGTGCCTGCGACGGCAGCAGCTTGCTGAGCAGCGTGCTGTACCCGGGCATGTGCGTTCCGTCGCCGAAGCTCTTGTAGTCGCGGGGATTGCGCAGCATATCGGAGCGGCGACGCAGTCGCGTGAGCGGCCCGACGCGAGCGGAGCTTACCGGGACCTCGGCGAACCGACCGCCGGGCGTGGGCGTCACCGGGTCCGTGTCGAAGCGCCAACACGGCCGGCGCGGAGCGTTTCTGTAGTCGAACGAGTGCGTGGCGGTGTGCGCGACCGTGCCGGCAGCAACGGAGCTGTCGATCGTCAGACCTGCGGCATCCATCGCCTCGCCGATGATGTCGAACGGCTGCGCGCAGAACCCTCCCGCCCGGTACGCCTGAACCGAGTACTGCGGGTCGACTTCCCGCACGATGGCGGCCATGGCCTCGGTCGCCGAGACCACCAGGTCGACGGCACGCTCGCGCCCGAGCGCGCGGAGCTGATAGTAGCGGTAGGTGGGGAAGACCCACCTTCCCTCACCGAACCACACGGCGTCGACCCAGTGAGGGTGCATCTGCAGCTCGACGCGATGCCCACCTGCGACCATCCGCTGGAGCTGGTCGCTCACGCGTCGCGCGTCTTCGGAGGCGCGCGGCTCCTCGAGCACGCGCAGCAGATAGGCGGCGTCCACGAAGAAGCAGCCCGGAGCCCCAAGTTCGGCGAGCTCAGCGAGCAGGGCGTCGGTGGGTTCGAGCAGGCAGCGTTCGGGGGTGCCAGACCGGCCGAAGAAGAGCTCGTAGTCAAAGGTGAGCACGACGCTGCGCTTGCTCACCGCGTCTGCCCTACCTGATCGATGATGTCCGCCGCGTCTCCCCGCATGCGCCTCATCATCCCATACAGGGCGTACTTCCATTCGTTCAGCGGCATCTTCCACAGGAATCTCTCGATGACCTCGCCGCCGAAGCGCGTCTTGAACTGCAAGAGCCCCGCGTACTTGCTGTCGGGCTCGGGGTTCAGGCGAACGCCGACGAAGTCGTAGACGCCGGCGCCGTGCTGGTGGGCGCGGAGCATCGCCTCCCACTGCAGCAGGTTTGCGGCGCCTTGTGTGGGGGAGTCTGCGGTGCCGGCGAACAGACAGTGCGCGCCGAAGCGACTCCAGGGATTCACCACGCAGGCCTTGGGGGCACCGTCGAAGCGCGCGACCCCGATGTCGAGTGCGTCGCCGAGGCCCTCGACCAGCGCCCGGAACTCGCTCAGGCCCGGGAAGGAGAGCCCGGAGCGAGCCATCGTGCCGGCACACAACGCGTGCGCCTCATCCGCAAGGTGGGATCCCCATTCGGCGGACACGCCGAGTGACTTCGCTTTGCGGATGATGGCGCGGTTCCGCCCTGTGAGTCCGCCCCACAGTTCTTCCTCGGTGACTGACAGGTCGACGAGCACCGTGCCGAAGGGTGCCGAGGCGGCACCGGCGGGGGCGGTTCGGAAGAGCGCCATCGTCGCGGGCTGCGTGATGAAGTCGAATCCATCAGCCCTGCACTGGAGGACCGCACCTTCGAGGAATGCTCGCTCGGTCTGAAGATCGATCGGCCTGCTGGACCATACGCCCCACTGGAACTGCAGCCAGCGAAGGCCCACCCTGCGTCGGCCAACGAACGGAACCGCGATATGCAGATCCGGCGTGGGCCGGGCCTCCAGCCATCCGAATTCGGCCCCCTGGCTTCCCAGCCAGGCCGGAGCCATGAAGATCGGCATATCGTCGGTCCACGTGGGCTCGGTGCGGGCGACGGCCATCGCGGGAAGGCCGGTGGTCGCAGGCGCCGTAGGTGCGGCGTCGCCGGGCGTCGCTGTCATCCGATCTGTGCTCTCCACGCGACCCGATCCCCCCACATCCACCCCGCGTGCATGCTGTGGCGCCCGCGGCAAGTCTACCACCTCGGCATTCGGGAACCGGCCTGCGACCGCTCGTCGCAAAGGACCGCTGCAAGGTCAAGTGCGCTGCGGCCGGAGCCGATAAGAACAACGTGTGAGTTGAGTACTGAATAGCGGGCTAATACCCCGGAAAGGCAACTCCGCCGAAAGGCGGACGACGCAAAGTCACGGGCCTACAGGAAGCGGGCGCTTCCCACGGCAGCCGGACCGCCCAGGAGGACGCTGGTCACCGTCCCCGATTCCTGAGCGATCTTCCCGGGAGTCGGGGGCGGTTTGCGTTCTATCTGGGCAAAGGGGCAGCTCGATGAGGTATCTCGCCAAGTCTTCTTTCCGTTCGGCAGTCGTCGCAGCACTCTCCGTAGCAGTACTCGCAGTCTCGATCGGCTTCTCGCCGATTTCCGCAGCAACCGAAGCGGCCGTCGCTGCCGAGGTCTCCGCAACCGCGAACGCCGGGTATCCCCGCCTCGTGGCCTGGTGGCCCGATGTCCACTCGCTCGCCGCCGAGGACATCGCCCGCTTCGACGCCGTCATCCTCTACGACTGGGCCGGCCCGCAAGCTCAGGCGATCAAGGCCGCCGACCCGGCAACCGAGATCTTCCTCTCGACCAGCGCGAGTGAGCTCACGATGTACACCGAGCTCAACCCCGAGTCGTGGAAGAACGCGAAGCTCGCTGCCGCCTCGGCGCGTTGGTCCGTCACGCAGCCCGGGTCGACGCTCACCTCGGCGATCACCGCTGCCACGACCACGATCGGCGTGGCCACAGCGGACTCCACTCGCTTCCGGGTGGGCGACGTGCTTGCCATCGACGAGGAGTTCCTCGAGGTCCAGGCCGTCAACGCCGGAACGCCCGGAAGCCTCGTGGTCCGCCGCAACGCGGTGGTCTCGGGCACGCGCCACGCGGCCGCCTCGCACGCGGCAGGGACGCGGGTCGCAGCGGTCGTTCGCGAGTTCCCGAACACGGTGCTCATGGACCTCACCGACTCATGCCCGCTCGTGGATGTGGGCAACGGCCCCGAGAACTTCAACATGTACCTCGCCCGCGTCTCCGCCGCTTCGATCAGCGATCCGGTGTGGGACGGCATCTACTTCGACATGATCGAGAGCAACAAGAGCTGGGTGCTCGACGCGGCGTTCGCCCGGGCGTTCGACCTCACCCGCTCGAACGTGATCCCGGCCAACGCGGACGCCTTCAACGCGGCGTGGGCCGTCGGGGTCCGGACGTTCGAGTCGCGGATGCGGACGCTCGCGGGCGACCGGCCGGTGCTCACCAACGGCGCGGATGCGAACTGGGACCTCGTCAACGGCACGTGCGTGGAGCGGTTCCCGGCAAAGACGACGACAACCGCTGAGTGGCGCTCGCGGGTGTTCGGGTCGCAGGTGCCGTACGCAGGCGCCAACTACTTCGCGGGTCTTTCGGGCCTCGGCCCCAACTTCTCGAACCTGATCACCTACGACCAGGAGACCGACCCGGCGGTGGCGCTCAACTCGGCCACGTGGAAGCCCGACTACCGCAAGATGCGCTTCGGGATCGCCACCGCGCTGCTCGGCGACGGTCTCTACAGCTACGACCTTGGGACCTGGAACCGCGGGGACGTTCCGCAGCTTCAGTGGTTCGACGAGTACGACAACGCCGGTGCCGGCGAGGGCTACCTCGGCTCGCCGCTCGGTGATGCGCAGCGGGTGGGCATGGCCACGGCCTCGGCGGACCTCCTCAACGGCGACGGCGCGTTCAGCACCTCGACGCAGCTTGCGGCCTGGACGCTGAACTCGGCCGAGAGCGGCTATGCAGGCACGAAGTCGCTCGACAGCGGCGCGGCGCGCGTGGACGTGACGGGAGCGCTCGGCGAGGCGTGGAAGCTCACCTTCCTCCATCCGGTGCAGGTGACCGCAGGCACACCGTACACGCTCACCTTCCGCATGAAGGCGGACCGTCCGGCCGACGTGCAGATCTTCGCGCAGATCTCGAGCAGCCCGTACACGATGCCGCTGAACTACGAGTGGGTCGAGGCGGACACCGAGTGGCGCACGTACTCGCTCACGACCACCTCGTCGAGCACGCTCTCCCCGAGCCTCCGGTTCGCGCTCGGCTCGGCCACGGGCACCGTGTGGATCGATGACGTGAAGCTGCAGACGGGAACCACGAGCGAGGTGTGGCGCCGCGACTTCGAGGGCGGCATCGCGCTCGTGAACGCGTCGGACAGCCCGGTCACGGTCGACCTCGGCGGCACCTTCAGCAAGATCGACGGCGCGCAGGACCGCACCGTGAACGACGGCAGCCAGGTAACGAGCGTGACGCTGCCGGCGAAGGACGGGATCGTTCTTCTCCGCGAAGCGGCGCCCGCGCCCGTCGTTCCCGAGCCGGAGCCCGCGCCCGTGACTCCCGAGCCGGAGCCCGTCGTCCCGGCACCGGCCCCCGAGCCCAGCGTGCCCGCGACCGTGACCCCGACGATCCCCACCACCCCGCCGGCAACCTCGGTTCCCGTGGCCAAGCCGACGAAGGTGTACCGCTTCTTGAACCGCACGAACGGCACGCACTTCCTGACCGCCTCGGCCGAGGAGCGGGACACGGTCATTGCGAGCTGGTCGAACGTGTACGCCTACGAAGGCGTGGCGTTCTCCACCGTCCCGGCCAGCAACTCCCAGCCGCTGTACCGCTTCTACAACCTCGCGAGCGGGAGCCACTTCTACACCGCGAGTGCCGACGAGGCGAACATGATCATGGCGAAGTGGTCGAACGTGTACTCGTTCGACGGCCAGGCCTACAACGTCTCCCCGCAGCCGGTTCCGGGCTCGGCGCCGGTGTACCGCTTCTACAACCTCAAGAACGGCAGCCACTTCTACACGGCTTCCGAGGAGGAGAAGAGCGCGGTCATCGCGAAGTGGTCCGGGACGTACCAGTACGAGGGCCCGGCGTTCTGGCTCGGCCAGTAGTCCTCCTTCCGAACGTGCGTGCTGACAATGCCCCATGCGTGTGGGCATATCTACTACGCACACCATGATTCGGACCGGAGGTGTCGGCGTGGCCGCAGGACCATCGGACCTCCCCCTCTTGAAGCTTCGCGACCTCGTGAAGGTCTACGACACCGGCGAGGTGCCGTTCACCGCGCTCAAGGGCGTCGACCTCGACGTCTACTCGGGCGAGTTCGTCGGGCTGATCGGCAAGTCGGGGAGCGGCAAGACCACGCTCATCAACATGATCACCGGTATCGATCACCCCACCTCCGGTGAGGTGATCGTGGGCGACACGCCGGTACATGCACTCGGCGAGAACGCGCTCGCCAAGTGGCGCGGCCGGAACATCGGCGTGGTCTTCCAGTTCTTCCAGCTTCTGCCGACCCTCACCATCCTCGAGAATGTCCTCCTGCCGATGGACTTCTGTGCCACCTATCCCCTCAAGGAGCGGGTGCCGCGGGCAATGGATCTCCTCGAGCAAGTCGAGCTCGCCGATCAGGCGCACAAGCTGCCGGCAGCGCTCTCGGGTGGACAGCAGCAGCGTGCTGCGATCGCACGCGCGCTCGCGAACGATCCGCCGAT
Source organism: Coriobacteriia bacterium (assembly GCA_030652115.1). Classification (NCBI taxonomy): domain Bacteria; kingdom Bacillati; phylum Actinomycetota; class Coriobacteriia; species Coriobacteriia bacterium. The sequence continues at coordinate 435,617 of JAUSBK010000001.1, forward strand.
CCTCGCTGCCGACGAGCCTACAGGCAACCTGGACTCCAAGACCGCCGAGGCGGTCTTCGGCCTGTTCGAGCGGCTCGTGGAACAGCACAAGACGATCATCATGGTGACGCACGACAACGACCTCGCGTCGCGCGTGCGGCGTGCGCTGCACGTGTCCGATGGGGAGATCGTCGAGGAGCTTATCCACCGCGAGCGGCACACGGGCTGAAGACATGAGCCCGGTCGCACCCCGCTACCGCAAGATCCTGCGCGACCTTGCGTCGCACTGGTTCCGGACGTTCCTGGTCGTGGTGTCGATCGCCATCGGCATCATCGCCGTCGGCGTGATGCTCGGCGGTCGGGAGATCCTGCTGCGCGAGTTTCACGCAGACCACACCTCTTCAGTTCCAGCGAACGTCACCTACCGGACGTCCGGCTTTGACGATGAGGTGGTAGCGGCCGCAACGGAGCAGCCCGGGGTCGCAGAGGCTCAGGCCCGTCACAGCGTGATGCTGCGGTACCGATGGGCGGGCAGCGACGACGACCGCACGATCTCGATCGAGGCGTTCAGGGACTTCGAAGATATCCGGGTCGGTACGGTGATTCCCGTGGGCGACGGCCACTGGCCGCCGGCTTCGGGCGAGATCGTGCTCGAAGCGGCTGCGAAGCAGGTGGACGATTACGCGATCGGCGATGTCCTCGAGATCGAGACCGCCGACGGGGAGACCGTCGAGCTGCGCGTGGCCGGATTCGCACACGACATCAACGCCGTGCCGGCGCAGTTCGTGGGCTTCGAGACCGGCTACGTCTCCTTCGGCGCGATGCATGACTTTGGCGAGGAACTCGAGTACAACCAGCTGTCGCTGACCTTCGCCGACGAGGACATCACGTGGGAGGAGGCGTCTCGCCTCTCGGTCGATCTGCGTGAGGAGCTGTTCGACTCTCGAGGTGTACAGGTCTACTACACCGACGTCCCCGAGCCGGGAAGCCACTTCCTCGGCGACATCTTCAACGCGTTGTCGCTGTTGTTGCTCTTCCTTGGCGCGCTCGCGCTCGGCCTTTCGGCGTTCCTCGTGGTGAACACGGTCTCGGCGCTGATGTCGCAGCAGGTCAGGCAGGTCGGCATCATGAAGGCGGTGGGCGGGCGCGCGGGACAGCTGGAGCGGCTCTACACCGTCACGGTCATGATGTATGGCGTGCTTGCGTGCGCTGTCGGCCTGCCGCTGGCGGCGGCGGGCACGCGGTGGTTCAGCGACTTCGCCGCCGAGATACTGAACTTCCGTGTCACGAGCTATGCGCCGCCGACGTGGGTCGTGCTCGTAGAACTCGCCGTGGGCATGCTGGTGCCGCTGCTTGCCGCCGCGGGGCCGATCCGCAGGGGCGTGAAGATGAGCGTCGTGCGGGCGCTCAACGCCGGCAGCATGACCGGGGCGCACTTCGGTCACGGACTGGTCGACCGCGTCCTCGGGATGATCCGCGGACTGCCCCGGCCGGTGGCGCTCGCACTGCGCAACACGTTCCTGCGCAAGGGACGTCTCGCGCTCACGCTCTCCACACTCGTCCTCGCCTCGGCGGTGGTGATGGCCGTCTGGAGCGTGCAGGCCTCGATCGAGCGCACGATCGATGACCTCGAGACGTGGTGGAACTACAACGTGCAGATCGAATTCGCGATGCCGCAAGACGCCGATGCGGTGCTCGAGGCCGCCGAAGACGTCGACGGCGTGACGGCTGCCGAATCGTGGCCGGTCTTCAGTGCGACGCTCCTGCGCGACGATGGCGCCGAAGACGAGTCGTTCCACATCGTCGGCCTCGACCCTGAGACGGACTTCATCGGCCCTACGCTGGTAGAGGGCAGGTGGCTCGAGCCGGATGATACCGACGCGATCGTCATCAACACCGACGCCCAGAGCAGGGATGGTTCGTTCGCCCTCGGCGATGAGGTCACGCTGCGCGTCATGGGGCAGGGGTCCGACTGGCGGGTCGTCGGCGTGGTGAAGGGGCAGTTGGGCGGGGGGTCGCTCTTCTGCAACGAGGCCGAGCTCAACGATCTGCTCGGCGATCCGGGCGTGACGCGGATTGCTGTTCGTGGCGAGTCAGGGGAGGCCGAGGCGGAGCGTGAGTTGCTGACCGCTGTGGAAGACAAGCTGACCGGGGCCGGATTCCAGGTCACCTCGGCCGACACACGCTCCGAACTCTCCGGGCATGTTCGCGAGTGGCTGGGCATCCTCATAGCGTTTCTCGTGCTCATGGCGACCATGCTCGCGGCGGTGGGCGTGATCGGCCTCACGGGCACGATGACCATCAACGTCCTCGAGAGTACCCGGGAGATCGGCGTGATGCGGGCCACGGGCGCGCAGCACAAGGCGATCTACCAGATCTTCGTGAGCGAGGGCGTGACCGTCGGCGTGATCGCATGGTTCTTCGGGACGTTGCTCGCGTACCCGATCAGTTACGGGCTCGTGCGGGCGCTCGAGGTGGCGATCGGCGTGCCGCTGAGCTACGTCTTCTCGTGGTCGGGCGTGGGGTCGTGGCTCGGGCTGATGCTGCTCATATCCGGCTTCGCCAGCATCGCGCCGGCCTTCCGCGCGTCGCAGGTGAGCGTCCGCGACGCCATCGCGTACGAGTAGCGCTCCCGGACCCTACTGCCCGAACTTCCTAGTACCTAACGCCATCAACCGATGGCCGTTCCACCCCTCCCGGGTGGCTACCCCATGTTCCCCGCAGGTGTGTCGAATCGCCCTATGCCTCGTCATGCAGTGCCTGCCGTTACTTGAAACAGGTGCGGACAGTGGCGAGGAGTACCGGCGATGGATGTCTTGGCTTGGATCGTGTGGGGACTTGGCGGCGCGGTGTATGCTGCGACGCTCCTGCTCACGTCCCGGGCCGAGCGGCGCTTCATAGACGATCCTAACCGCTGGACCTCGAACGGCCGAGCGATTATCGTTCAGTCCCCTGAGCTGTTGCCGCGCACCACCCCTGCGCTGAGTCCCGGGCGTGACGACCTCCGAGCGCCCGGGCTCGCGCGCGAGGTGGCGTGATGCACAGGCGTTTCGCACGCATCCTGGTAGCGGTGGCGCTCGCCACCCTCCTCGGCGGAACCGCAGCCGTGGGCGCACCTGCACCCACGGAATCGGCTCCCCAGACTACCGGGCACGTTGCGGTGAGGACGACCGTGCTGCCCACACTCGAGAGCACGTTCACTGAGGACGGTGTGGTCGTGCGGTCCAACGTCCCGTGGGTCGTGTCGGCCGAGACCTCCGCCGGCGATCGCATCGTGATCGAGGGCGAAGCGACAGCCGGCCAGCACGTCGCCCTGCCGGATGCCGCGGGCCCGATCGAGGTCTGCGCGCGATGAAGCCAGCGAGCGCGAGCACCGCGCAATTCTCTTTGGCGGTCAGGCGGGTCGTCGCGCTCATCGACGACCGTCAGCCGGGGTACGCACGGCACGCGAACAGCGTGGCGCGCCTCACGCGGATGGTCGGCCTCCAGTTCAATCTCGGCAGCCGTGCGCTCGAGAGCCTGCGGCTTGCTGCGCTGCTCCATGACGCGGGTTCACTCCGGCTGCCGTTCGGTCACGTGGGATCGCGATGGCAGCTCGTGGCCGAGGAACGCCTTGTATGGGAGGCTCACCCGGCTGCTGGAGCGATGCTGGCGCGGACGCTCGATCTGTCGCCCGAGGTCGAGCGCGCGGTGCTCGGTCATCACGAGCGGTGGGACGGCTCGGGTTATCCGTACGGGCTCTCGGGCACGCAGATACCGCTCATGGCCCGCATCCTCGGCGTGTGCGACAACTACGACGAGGCGCGCTCGGGGCACCTCGAGTTGGACTCGCAGCAGCTCACCGAGGCCGAGGCGCTCGCGCGCTTGCGCAGCGACGAACTGCGGCGCTTCGATCAGGACGTGGTGCTCGGGCTCGGCGACGCGCTCGGTCAGGAGCGCGAGATCAGCGCGCTGACCGGCGTGCTCGGCTAGGGTGTTGCCAGGCCGCGGCGAATGGCCTCACTGACCGCCTGCGAGCGTGACTCCACGCCCAACTTCGAGTAGAGCGCATGCAGGTGGTTCTTCACGGTGCTTTCCGAGACGTGCAGTGTCTGCGCGATCTCGCGGTTCGACCGGCCCGCAACCAGGAGTTCGAGCACATCATGCTCGCGCTCGGTCGGCGTCGCATCGCGGGCAGGTCCCGGTCCGGTCGAGCGCGCCAGCCGGCGCATGCGCGAGAGCACGCCAGCGGAGAGCCTGGGGTCGAGCGCGGCCTCGCCAGCGGCGACGGTCGCCACCACGCGACGGACGTCTTCGGCGCTCTGGCCTGAGAGCGTGAGATAGCCGAGCGCGCCCGCCTCGAAGGCGTCGATGATGCCGGCGTCGGCCTCGGGTAACCCGACGATGATCACCTTCGAGTTCTCGAGCGCACTCACGCACGCCACGGGAGCGGCGGCCCCGCACTCCTCGCAGTGCACCATATCAACGATCACGATGTCCGGCTCGAGCGTGGCGGCCCGCGCCACCCCTTCCTTCCAGTCCGCCGAGCGTCCAACGATCTCGACTCCCGGACTGGCGGCGAGTATGGCGCTCAGCCCCTCGAGGCACATCGTCTTCCGGCCGATCAGCAGAACGCGGGTTGCGGACATGTCGTCCTAGCCTTTCATTCGCAGCGATCGCGGCACTGTGCACAGGTTGCTTGCCGCCGGCGCGAGCATGGTCCCGGCCACCCGCGCCACGCCCAGCGTCTCCAGCGCTGCCAGCGCCGAGGAGTCCTCGACACCCGTGACGGTCACGATGGAGCCGGCCTCGCGCCACTGCTCGAGCAGCTCGCGCACGTTCGGGCGCGGTTGGCCGGCCTCATCGAGAACTGCGGACACGGGCAACTCTATCTCATCAGCGCCGAGGGCCGACGTACCGTTCGTCCCGAGCGACGAGAAGTCGATGCATGAGTGCACCAGGCGGATGGGGGAGCGTTGCGCCGCCTGAAGCCAGCCAGCGGGTGGGCGGATGCCGCCGGCGCTGCACATGGGGATCTCGAACAGCAGCTGGGCGGGGTCGACCGCAAGGCGGCTCGCTGCCAGTTCGGCTCGCTCGAAGATTGTGGGATCGAGGACGTCGGCGGTCGAAAGCTGCATCGAGCATGGTACACCCGCAGCGCGCGTGTGCTCGAGCGTGAGCTCCACGATACGCATGTTCACGCGGCGCGCTACACCGTGCTTCGCCGCGCCGAGGGCAAGTTCGTCGCCAGCGACCAGCCGCTCTTCGACGGCGTACGCGTAGCGGACCGCGCAGCGGGCCAGATGCCCGGCGGGAAGTGAGTAGACCGGGTTGAAGCTCATCGCCGGCGGCCCCTCGAGCGCTTCGATCAGGCGTCGTTCACTGTCACTCTTGGCATCGGCCGCAGGTGCAGTTCGGGCGGCCGCATGCAACAGCCGCACCTCGGGTATCACGTTGATCGCAACGTTCACGCTGAGTCGCATCTCGGGCGCTGCCGGCACGAGCGAGGACCGGGCTATCGCTGCGCACAGGGTGTCCGAGAGGTCGCTCGCCTCATCCCAGCCGAGTCCCTCGGCGAGCACCACGAACTCGGTTGCGCACAGCCGTGCCACGAGGTCCCCCGGGCGCACAGCATCGGTGATGGCGTGCGCGAGGTTCGCCACGGTGGCGTCGCCCACGTCGAAACCGTAGCGGTCGTTCACGCCTTTGAGGCTGTCACTGTCCACGAACAGCAGCGCGCAGTTCGAGCCCTTGCCCACATTGCGCAGGATCTCATCGAAGCGGCGGTCGAATACGTGTCGGGTGGGCAGATCGGTGAGGGGATCGTGTTCGGCCGCGTGGAGCAGGAGCTCCTTCTGCTGCTCCCGCTGCGTCACGTCGAGCGCCGCGAGCACGAAGCCGAGGCGGACCCCATCGGGGCTCTTGTACGGCAGGCCGGACACCTCGAACACGCGGTACGCGCCATCGTGTCTGGAGATGCGCATCGACGTGTGCATGGGATGGGGATCGCGCACGAGTGAGCCGAGGAAGGCCGCCGCCGCTGGGGCGTCCTCGGGATGCACGGCGGCAAGCAGTGCAGACGCCTCCAGCTGTCCCGTGAACGTGCGCGACGTCTCGTTCGAGAAGTCCGGCTTGCCGCTCTCGTCGAGCGTGACGATGTGAACTGGGAGGTGGTCGAGCAGAGCGTGGTAGGAGTCACGCAGTGCGCGCGACTCGTCGAGTGCCGCCACCTTCTGGTCGAGCTTCCGCTCGATGCGGCCGCCATACCGATCGAGGATCGAGACGAGCCGCGCCTCGGTGAGCGCCGTGCGCCCCTCGGAGGAGTGGCTGCGCAGGACCTCGTTCACGGTCCTGATGAGCTCAGCCGGCTCGACCGGCTTGAGCAGGTACGCGTCCGCGCCCATTGCGGAGGCCAGCTGCAGATCGTCCGGGTGCGTGAAGCTCGCCGTGTGGAAGATGAAGGGCAGCCCCGCGAGTTCGGGGTCGCGCTTCAGCTCCAGGCACAGGCGGAAGCCGTCCATCACCGGCATCAGGCCGTCGGAGATCACCAGATCGAACGGCTCGGACTGCGCGCGCTTGAGGGCCTCGGCGCCGTCCGGCGTCTCGACCACCTCGTGCCCGGCGTGCGTGAGGATGACTCGAAGGAGATGTCGCGCCTCCGCCGAGTCGTCAGCAACGAGGATGCGCGCCATCGTTGGACTCCTCTCGGTATCAGCATTCAGGCTACCCAGGGTTCCTACCCCGCTAGGGTGTATACCGTTCGTCGCATAGCTGGCTTTCGCAGGTGCGCTTATTGGGCATCATCACTCAGGACCCGTTCTGCGCCGATGCAGCACGCTTGATCGGTTTGAGGTGTCGGGAGATATGGTTCTCTCTCTTGTCCAGAATGTCGCGCTCGTGGCGATGCTGGTCGCCGTGCAGCGCTACCTCGCCCGCATGCTCGATGCGCATCCCCCGCTCGCGAGGGTGGCCTCGGGCATCCTGTACGGCGCCGTGGCGATCGTCGGCATGCTCACGCCGTTCAACTTTGCGCCGGGTGTCTTCTACGACGGCCGCTCGATTATTCTGAGCCTGGCCGGCCTGTTCGGCGGTGCGCCGGTCGCGCTCATCGCTGTTGCGATAGCCGCCGGGTATCGCATCTTGCTCGGCGGGGTCGGCGTGGCTGCGGGCGTGGCGACCATTGTGATCTCGGCACTGCTCGGCGTGGGGCTACGGCATCTGGTTCGCGGTCGCATCACGACGCTGCGCGGTCCGCATCTGCTGGCGCTCGGGGTGGCCGTACACGCCCTCATGCTGGCCGCGGGGAACCTCTTGCTGCCCGAGGGGGTGGCGCCGCAGGTCCTTCGTACGGTCGGGCCCCTCGTCATCACGATGTTCCCGGTCATCACCGCGATCACCGCGCGCATGATGATCGAGGAGCTGAAGGGCGAGCAGGCACGCGTTGACTTGCTGCAGGAGACCGAGCGCGTGCGCCTGGCGATGCTGGCCGCCGATGAGGGCGCGTGGGACTACGATCCCATCAAGGACGAAGTACGCGTGTGCGCCGAGGCGGCAGCGTTGCTGGGGCGCGGCCAGCAGGCCTTCACCGCTACCGCCCAGGAGAGCATCGATCATATCCACCCCGACGACCGTTCGGCCGTACTCGAGCAGCGCGACGCACTGCTGCGCGATGGCTCGGACGACTTTCAGGTGTACCAACGACTAAGGCTGCCGAACGAGGCCTACCGCTGGTTCTACGTGCTCGGCTCGGTCGTGGCGCGTGACGCCGAGGGACGGGCCACGCGGGTGCTCGGCATCATCACCGACACCACACGGGCCCAGTCGGTCGCCGAGTCGCTGGAGCGGCGTGCCATCGAGGCCGAGCTTCTCGCCACGGCGAGCGCTCGCCTGCAGCGGAGCCTCGACCGCGATTCGGTGTTCGGTGTCGTGCATGACTACTTCCAGGCGCTGTTCCCGCGCGACGTCGTGATCGTCAACGAGGTGCAAGCGGGAGGCGACCAGCTCGTCATGCGCGAGGCACTCGGCGTGGGCGATGCGCTCTTCCGCAAAGCCGAGTCCTTCATGGGCTGGGCGGTCGCCGAGCGTCGATTCCCGGTGACGCCCGCGTATCGCGTGATTCTCGAGGCCGGCCGGATGGAGCGCATCGAAGGTGGACTTGCAGTGCTTGCCAAGGGCCAGCTGCCCGCTACCGTAAGCCGCTCGATCGAGCAGCTCCTCGGGGTGCGCGAGGTGTGGAGCATCGGCGTGGCGGACGCAGGGCGCGCCTATGCGGGCATCCACGTGTTCATGCTCGAGAAGCGGCCGGAGATGCCCGCCGGCGTGGTTGAGTCCTTCGCGAGCCTCTGTTTCGTCACGCTCGCCGGGCTCGAGGCGCAGGCGCGGCTGGCCGAGAGCGAGGAGCGCTTCCGGACGCTCGTGGACACGGCACCTGAGGCGATCTTCGTCCAGACCGACTACGTGTTCGCGTACGTGAACAAGGCTGCGTGCACGCTCTACGGCGCCACGCGGGCCGCAGACCTCGTGGGCACCTCGGTGATGGACCGCTTCCGTGCCGACTATCACGAGGTGATCCATGAGCGGATCAGGGGCCTCAATGAGGAGCGCCAGTCGCAGCGTGCGATGGAGATGGTGCACGTGAGGCTCGACGGCTCCGAGGTCCCGGTCGAGGTGAGCGGTGCGCCCATCATCTACGAGGACCGGCCCGGCGCGGTCGTCTTCGTGCGTGATGTCACCGAGGCGAAGCAGGCGGCAGCCGAGATCAAGCGGCACCACGAGCATCTCGAGGAGCTCGTGGCCGAACGGACGCGCGAGTTGGAGGCCGCCAACGAGGGACTCGAACGCGCCACCCGGGCCAAGAGCGCGTTCCTCGCGCGGATGAGCCACGAGCTGCGCACGCCGCTGAACTCGATCATCGGCTTCTCGTCGCTGCTCGTGGAGGGGATGGCGGGTCCGCTCACCGACGAGCAGCAAGCGGAGATCGGGACGATCAACTCGGCGGGGCATCATCTGCTTTCGATCATCGGCGATCTGCTCGACCAGTCGCGCATCGAGGCCGACAGGGTGGTGGTCGACGCCGCCGAGTTCGCAGCCGGGGAGCTGCTCGGCGAGGTGGCCGGGATCCTCAAGCCACTCGCCGACCGGAGCGGCCTCGACGTGCAGGTGCGCACGCCTGATCGCCCTGTCGTCATGCTCTCCGATCGCGTGAAGGTGAAGCAGATCCTGCTCAACCTCGGCGGGAACGCCATCAAGTTCACCATCGAGGGCACCATCGAATTCGCTCTTACCGCCGACGACAGCTCGGTTGTCTTCACCGTCCGCGACACGGGCCGGGGGATCAGGCCGGAGCAGACCGACCGCATCTTCGAGTCGTTCACACAGGGCGACATTCCTGCCGACGAGGTGCTGGCCGGAACCGGTCTGGGCCTGAGCATCTCGCGCGAGTTCGCGCGCCTGCTCGGCGGCGACATCACGGTCACGAGCGAGCTCGGCGTGGGCTCCACGTTCACACTCACGTTGCCCCGCACCCGCGCGTAAGCGGTAAGGTGTTCACGGGCGACGGCACCGCACGAGACAGACCGCTCACCGCTCGCCCCTGGGTCTCACCCGTCGCGCGATACGAGGGAAGCTATGGCATTCGTGCGCTTCGAGGACGTCCGCAAGGTCTACCACGTCGGCGAGGTCGACATCCACGCCGCTGACGGCGTGACGTTCGACGTCGAGCAAGGAGAGCTCACCGTGATCGTCGGGCCGAGCGGCGCCGGCAAGACGACGGTTCTCAACATGCTCGGCGGGATGGACACCGCCACCTCGGGCACGATCCTGCTCGAGAACGACGAAGTAAGCGCGTACTCGCCTCGGAGGCTCACCGAGTACCGTCGCTACGACGTGGGCTTCGTCTTCCAGTTCTACAACCTGGTACCCAACCTCACGGCGCTTGAGAACGTGGAGCTCGCGGCACAGATCTGTCGCGACCCGCTCGATCCCGCCGAGACGCTTCGCGAGGTGGGCCTCGGCCACCGCCTGGACAACTTCCCCGCACAGCTCTCCGGCGGCGAGCAGCAGCGTGTCGCGATCGCGCGGGCGCTGGCGAAGAACCCACGGCTGCTGCTGTGCGACGAACCCACCGGTGCGCTGGACGACGCCACCGGCAAGCAGATACTCAAGCTGCTGCAGGACACCGCGCGCGCACGCGGCCGCACGGTCATAATCATCACCCACAACCACGCGTTCACGGCGATGGCTGACCGGGTGATCCAGATCAGCAACGGTCGAGTCGTCGACATGCGCGCGAACGCCGCGCCCGTCTCGGCCGACGAGATCGAGTGGTAGGCGCAGGAGTGCGCTTCGCGTTCAACAAGGAGATCGTCCGCTCGATCACCCACTCGTGGACCCGGTTCATCGCCATCTTCGCGATCGTGGCGCTCGGTGCGGGCTTCTACGCGGGGCTGCGCATGTGCGCGCCGGACATGCGCATCACCATCGATCGCTACCTCGACGACACGGCGTTCATGGACGCGCACCTCATCTCCACGCTCGGCTTCTCGGATGCCGATGTAGCGGCGGTCGGCCGTGTGGAGGGCGTGGATGCGATCATGCCGTCGCACGTCGCGGACGCGACGGCGAGCACCGGTGACGCGAGTGTCACCGTGCGGATCCACTCGCTCGATATCGAAGCGGCCGCGGCGAGTGACACCACAGACGGCGAACGCGCCCTCTCGGCGGACCCGGGCTACCTCAACCGCCCGATCCTCGTGGAGGGGCGGTGGCCGGAGCGTTCGGGCGAATGCGTGATAGACCGGACCAGGGTCTACTCCAGCGGGCCGCAGATCGACGACACGTTGCTCCTTACGGCCGGCACGATGCCGCTCGAGGACACGTTCGCGCGTACGGACTTCAGGATCGTGGGCGTCGTCGACTCCTCGTATTACCTGCGGTTCACACGCGGAACCACCACGCTGAACGACGGCAATATCGACCGGTTCATCTACATCCCTGAAGCCGACTTCGCCGACCCCGACACCTACACCGACCTCTTCCTCACGGTCGACGGCGCGGCCGCGCTTTCCACCTTCTCGTCCGACTACGACGAGCTCGTGGAGCCAGTGGCGCTCGCGCTATCGGACATCGCGCCCGAGCGCACTGCTGCGAGGCTCGCCGAGGTCAAGCTGAGCGCGCAGGACACGCTCGACGAGAAGCGTGCCGAGTACGACGAGGCCCGCGCTACCGCGGACGCCGAATTCGCATCCGGAGCTGCCGACCTGGACGCCGCCGCCGCGGAGATCGCCTCCTCGGAGACGCAGCTCGCGTCCGCGCGCCGGCAGTACGACGCCGGCGTGGCCGAGCTCGCAGCGCAACGCAGGGCCTTCGAGACGCAGACCTCGGCCGGCCAGGCGCAGATCGACGCCGGGTGGGCCGAACTGGCGACGCAGCGCGCGCAGCTCGATGCGCTGGCGGCTGCACTCCCGCTCCTCCAGCAGCAGGTCGCCGCCGCGCAGGCCGCGGTCACCGACCTGCAGCTCGCCTACGACGCAGCGCTCGCCGAGGAGGCGCTCGGCCACGCCACGTCGCCGACCTCCGCCGAGCTGCTGGTGCAGCTCACGGCCGCGCAGTCGCAGCTGGTCGCCGCACAGACCGCGTACGCCACGCAGGTGGCCACCTACGACGCCGGGACGGCCGCGCTCGCTGCCGGGGAGCAGGAGCTGAACGCCCGGCAGGCCGAGCTCGATGCGGCCAGGGCTTCTGCCGAGGCGCAGTTCGCCGCAGGGCGCGCCAGACTCGCGGCCGCGAAGCGTCGGATCGACGAGGGGTACGCAGCGCTCGCCGAGGGCGCGCAGACGCTCGCCGAAGGTCAGGCCGACTACGAGCGACAGAAGGCGGACGCCGAGGCGGAGCTTGCTGACGCGCTTGCCCGGCTCGACGATGCGCAGGCCGAGATCGACGGCCTCGAGCGTCCCGACTGGTACGTGCTCGGCCGGGGTACGAATCTCGGCTACGCGAGCGTGGCCGGGGATGCTGATGGCATCGATGCGATCTCACTCGTGTTCCCGCTCATCTTCTTCCTCGTGGCGGCACTCGTGTCGCTCACCACCATGACCCGCATGGTGGAAGACGAGCGCACGCTCATCGGGACCTACAAGGCGCTCGGGTACGGTAACGGCCGAATCGCCCTCAAGTACCTGGTGTACGCCGGCATCGCGAGCGTATTCGGCAGCATCTCGGGCATTCTCATCGGCTCGCAGGTCCTGCCGGACACCGTCTGGAACGCCTATACGACCGTCTACACGGCGCCCCCGGCGGCCACTCCGATCGACGTGCCGCTCGCGTTGCTGGCGGGTCTGGCCTCGGTGAGCATCACGCTGATCGCGACCTTCGTCGCGGTCGAGGCCACCCTGCGCGAGGGGCCCGCGACGCTCATGTTGCCGCGCGCTCCGAAGCCCGGAAAGCGCATCTTGCTCGAGCGGATCAAGCCGCTGTGGTCCCGGATGTCGTTCTCCCGAAAGGTCACCGCTCGCAACCTCTTCCGCTACAAGAGGCGCCTGCTCATGACGGTGATCGGTATCGCCGGCTGCACTGCGCTGCTGCTCACCGGCTTCGGCCTCAAGGACTCCATCAACGACATCCTCGATATCCAGTACGGGGAGATCTCGCACTACACGACTATCGTGGGCTTCGATCCGGGGACGCTCGAATCCACCGCGACCGCGGGCACCCGTGACCTCCGGGACGCGCTCGAGGACCAGGCCGTCTTCACCGACTATCTGGTCGTGAACGTCGAGGGCATGCAGATCACCAACGCCGCCGATCCACCGACGGCGGCCTCTGCGAGCGACGGCGGGACCGCCGTCCCCCGGGGCTTCGGCAACGAGGGACCCGACGAGATGTCGATACACGGGTACGTCTGCGCGCCGCGTGAGCCAGGTCGCTTCGGCGACTTCATCTCGCTGCGCGAACGTCGAGGTGGCGACGGGCTTGCGCTCGACGACTCCGGCGCGGTCATCACCGAAAAGATCGCCGACAAGCTCGGGCTCGAGGTCGGCGACGAGGTGCGCATCGAACGCCTCGATGAGAACGGCAACACGGTCGCCGGCTCGGCTGCGGTCTTCCCGGTCTCGGGCATCACCGAGCACTACGTGTCCCACTACGTTTACGTGATGCCCGCGCTCTACGAGCGCACGGCGGGTAAGCCGCCGGTCTACAACGAGGCGCTCACCATGGCGGTGGCGCGCGATGCCGGGGAGCGAGACGAGCTGTCGCAGGCGCTGCTCGAGCTGGATGGCGTGACCACCGTGCAGTACAACGACGACATCACCGAGTCGTTCGACGAGATGCTCACGGGTGTCGACTCGGTGGTGCTCATCCTCATACTCGCCGCCGGCATGCTCGCGTTCATCGTGTTGTACAACCTCACCAACATCAACGTCACCGAACGAAAGCGCGAGATCGCGACCATCAAGGTGCTCGGCTTCTTCGATCCCGAGGTGAACGCGTACATCTACCGCGAGACCGCGGCACTCGCGATGCTCGGCTGCGGGCTCGGTCTGCTGCTCGGCATCGGGCTGGAGGCGTTCGTGATCTCCACGGTCGAGATCGACGTCGTGATGTTCGGCCGCACCATCCATGCGGCGAGCTACCTGTACTCTGCGGCGCTCACGCTGCTGTTCGCGGTAGTGGTGAACCTCGCCATGGCGCCAAAGCTGCGCCGCATCGACATGGTGGAGTCGCTGAAGTCGGTGGAGTGAGGCTCGCGGCCGCATGGGGATAACCGCGTCCCTGTTGTCGACGCAAAGCCGCAGGTCAGCCGAGTGATGATACCTCCGTGTAACCACCCATCCACGCTATCCACAGGCCGAGCCAGCGAACCGGGTCGAGCCCGTCTGGCGTCGGTTCACTTTGGCCTAACCTCGGCTACACGCGCTCCTAACCCGGGTTTTGCAGCAGTTCAACCACCTGACGTGCGCGCGCGACCACAATGACCACGGACACTCGTCCGAGGGGGGTGGTAGCGGAAGACCATGGCGCGCGGAACCTTCACCCGACTGGACTGACACGACGACGGCCCTTGCGCCGTCCCAACCCAAGGGGCACTCGAAATGAATCTCGCACGTACGATGAAGCGCGCGTCCGCGGCCCTTGTAGTTGTCGCGCTGACCGCTTCGATCGCGACGCCGGCCATCGCGAAGCCGGCAGGCGACAGCGGCGAGCGACAGAACTCGAAGGTCAAGAACATCATCGTGATGATCTCCGACGGCATGGGCTACAACCAGATGCTCGCCGGTGACTACTACCTCTACGGCCAGGCCGGCCGAAGCTTCGCGGGCATGCCGTTCAAGTCCGCCATGAGCACGTACGCGCTCGGCGACTCGTACGATCCCGCCGCCGCCTGGGCCTCGTTCGACTACGTGATGCAGAACCCCACCGACTCTTCGGCGGCCGCCACCGCGATGTCGACGGGCATGAAGACCTACAACGGCGCCATCGGCGTGGATGTCGACGGCCAGCCGATCGAGCACATGATGCAGGCCGCCGAGGCCGAGGGCATGGCCACGGGCGTGGTCTCAAGCGTCGAGTTCTCGCACGCCACCCCCGCAGGCTTCGTCGCGCACAACGTGAGCCGCAACAACTACGTGGCCATCGCCGATGAGATGGTCCGCAGCTCGGCAACCGATGTGATCATGGGCGCGGGAAGCCCGTGGTACTACGACAGCGGCGCCGCGCGGTCAGCCGCAAGCTACAAGTACATCGGTCTGGACGCCTGGAACGCGCTCGCGACCGGCACGCCGTGTGCGGACGCTGACGGCGACGGCACGGGTGACGCGTGGACCCTCATCCAGTCGCGCGACGAGTTCCTCGCGCTTGCCGAGGGCGAGACGCCGGAGCGCGTGTGCGGCGTCCCGCAGACCTACACCACGCTTCAGCAGGCTCGTCCGGGCGACGGCTCGGCGGCTGCGTACGCCGTAGCCTTCACGCCCGGTGTGCCCACGCTCACCGAGATGACAGAGGGCGCGCTCAACGTGCTCGACAACGATGAGGACGGATTCGTCCTCATGATCGAGGGTGGCGCAGTGGACTGGGCCGGCCATGCCAACCAGAGCGGTCGTATGCTCGAGGAGCAGGCCGACTTCGTAGCCGCCTTCCAGGCCGTCAACACCTGGGTCGAGGAGAACTCCAACTGGGGCGAGACGCTGCTGATCGTGACCGGCGACCACGAGACCGGCTACCTCACCGGCCCCGGCTCGGGTCAGTTCGCCTCCGGTCCGGTGTGGATACCCGTTGTGAACCTGGGCGTCGCCACAATGCCGGGAGTGCAGTGGAACTCCGGTGACCACACGAACGCCCTCATCCCGTTCTTCGCCAAGGGTTCCGCAGCACGCCAGTTCAAGGTGGAGTCCGATGAGGTCGATCCGGTTCGCGGACGCTACATCGACAACACCGAGATCGCCGAGGTGTGCTTCGGGCTGATCGAGCAGTAGCGGATGATCCGCCGGCCAGCCGGACTCCTGAGCAGTCCGGCTGGCTACACCTCCAGGCGCGGGTCCGGCCCCTGCGGGGCGGGGCCCGCGCCGCGGAGTAGGGCACAAAGTGTCGTGATGAACCGAGGAGTGCCGTCATGAACCTGTACATGCTGCGGCATGGGCCTGCGCTCAGCCGCGAGGAATGGAGTGGCCCGGACGACTTGAGACCGCTGTCCGCCGACGGGATGAGGGCCGTCGCTGACGTAGCGGCTCGCATCGAAGCCCTGGGCATCGGCACCGAGGTCGTCCTCACCAGCCCCTACGAGCGCGCGCTTCGTACCGCGACGATGATCTGCGACGTACTGGGCGATGGGCTGCTGCCCGTTCCTGACAGGCGCCTTGAGCCGCTTGCGTTCAACGCCCCCGCGCTCGCGGAGATGCTGGAGCCGTACATCGACGCGACGGCCGTGATGCTGGTCGGGCATGAGCCGTCGATGTCGGTGGTGCTCTCGCAGATCGTAGGCGGCGGGCAGTTCGTTCTCCGCAAGGCGGGGCTTGCGCGCGTGAAGCTGGACCCGGGGTCGCTTCGGCGCGGTGTACTGGAGTGGCTCGCGCCCCCACGGCTCTGGCGCTAGCGCGCCTCCCGCACGCCCGACCCCCTGCGCCGCGCCCGCACCGTGAACCTCGCCATGGCGCCAAAGCTGCGCCGCATCGACATGGTGGAGTCGCTGAAGTCGGTGGAGTGAGGCGGAAACGGGCATCAAACAGGGAGGATGGGCCACGTAAGGGGAGCTACAGTGGGCCGACGCCAGGATCTCGACGGGACTATGCGCGGACAGCCGGACGCGGTGCCGGGACTTGCCGCCCTCGTCGACGTGCCGATGCTCCAGTCGATGATGGATGACTTCAACACGATCACCCACATCCCGATGGCGCTCATCGATCTGGACGGGGCGGTGGTCGTCGGGGCGGGGTGGCAGGAGGCGTGCACTCACTTCCACCGGGTGAACGAGCAGACACGCGCCCACTGCGTGGCGAGCGACACCGTCCTCACCGCCGAGATTCCCGTCGGTGAGGTGAAGCTCTACAAGTGCCGGAACGGGATGTGGGATGCGGCCACCCCGATCTTCGTCGGGAACCGACGGGTGGGCAACCTGTTCACCGGGCAGTTCTTCTTCGAGGACGAGACCGTCGACCTCGTGTTCTTTCGCGAACAGGCGCGTCGGTACGGGTTCAGCGAGCCAGAGTACATCGCGGCGATCGAATCCGTTTCCCGACTGAGCCGCGAGACCGTGGAGACAGGGCTCCGGTTCCTCACGAACCTCTCAAGCATGATCTCGCAGCTGAGCTACACCAACGTCGAGCGCGCGCATGCCGAGGCCGAGTTGCAGGAGGCGCTCGACACCCAGGTCCGGTCGGCGCGGCAGCTGGTCACCGAACGTGGCGTCTTGCAGGCGATCATGGAGAACACCGAGACGTGTCTCGCGTACCTGGATACCGAGTTCAATTTCGTGGCGGTGAACTCCGCCTACGCGCGTGGCTCGGGGCACGAAGCGAACGAGCTGATAGGCAAGGGTCACTTCGAGCTCTTCCCGAACGAGGAGAATGAGGCGATCTTCCGCCGTGCGCGGGACTCCGGCGAGGCCGCGGAGTGCCGCGCCAAGCCTTTCGAGTTTCCCGGTCAGCCCTGGCGCGGCATCACGTACTGGGACTGGAGCCTCAGCCCCGTCAAGGACGACAGCGGTGCACTGCAGGGGTTCGCGTTCTCGCTGCGTGATGTGACCCACAGCGTCCGTGAGCACGCCTTCAGTGACGCGATCAACCGGCTGAACGACGTGATCCACTCCGATCTCGACACCGGCAAGATCCTGGCGCAGATTCTCCCTGAACTCGCCACCGCGATCGGCTCCGAGTTCGTCTCGGCGGCTCTCCTCGGAACCGACGGACGATGGAGGCTGGCCGAGGTGTACGGTCTGCCCGAGTCTCTGAAGAGCGCAACGTACTCCGACGAGGAGTTTCCGACCGCCACGCTGGTAGCTCGTTCGGGCTCTCCCGCGGCGATCCGCATCGAGCCGTCCACGCCGAGGTCCACGCTGGCGGAGTCGCTCGGTGTCCAGTCGGCGCTTGTCGCGCCACTCTCGGTTCCCGGACTCACGATGGGCGCACTCTCCTTCGGCTATCTCACGGGCCCCGGCGAGTTCGACGACTACGCAGTCGACTTCGCTGCGAAGATCGCGGCCTCGTTGTCGCTCGCGCTCAACAACGCGCGGCTCTTCCACGAGGCACGGCATGCGGCCAGACTCTCCGAGACGCTCGCTACGGTCAACGAGATCCTCCTTTCCGCGCTCACGGCCGAGAATGTGCTGGCGCGACTTGTCGGGGAGGTCTCCGAGGTCGCGGGCGCGGACAAGTCATTGGTGATCGACGTGCGCGGGGGCGATTTTGCGATCACCCATGTCAGGAACGTGTCCGATGATCTGGTGGGCGTCCCGAAGCCCGCGTCGTTCTACCCGGCGTTCGCACTCGCCGCCACGCGGAGGGCGCCCGTCCTCGTCGAGGACAACTGGAACGACCCACGAACGAACAAGGAGTTCGTCGTGCCGCGCGAGATGCGCGCCTTCCAGCTGCTTCCGCTGATGACCCAGGGTCAGGTCACCAACGTCCTCGCACTCGCATACGCGAGCCCGCAGACCTTCGACGAAGACGATTACCGTTCCGCGGAACGGATGAGTGCCGCCATGTCGGTTGCGCTCAACAACGCCCGGCTGTACGAGAACGAGCACCTCATCGCCGACCGCCTGCAGGAGGCGCTGCTCGCCCTTCCCGGCAGCGTGCCGGGCGTCGAGTTTGCACACGCGTACGACGCGGCTACCGGTGCCTCCCGTGTGGGCGGGGACTTCTACGATGTCTTCCCGCTCGACAGCGACCACGTCGGCATAACAATCGGGGACGTGGCGGGCAAGGGCCTGAACGCCGCCGTGCTTACGTCGCTGGCAAAGAACACGATCCGTGCGCACGCCAACGAACCTGGCAAGGCTCCCGATCGAATCCTCACCCTCGCCAACAACGTGGTCTTTCGGGCGACCCCGGCCGAGTCGTTCGTGACTCTCTTCTTCGGCATCCTGGACATCCGGGACGGGCGGCTGCTCTATGCGAGCGCTGGTCATCCTGCGGCGGCGGTGATCGTTCCCTCGGGAGCGCTGACCCTGCTGTCCAACACGGGGCCGATCCTGGGGGCGTTCGAAGGGGTCGTGTTCGGAGAGGCCGAAGTGCGGCTGGGCCCCGATGACGTACTCTTCCTCTATACCGATGGTCTGACCGAGGCACGAAGCGGCGATGACTTCTTTGGAGAGGAGCGGCTCCACAAGCTCCTTGCTACGATGCACGGCCGAGAGCCACGCGAGATGATCGACGGCGTGCTGACCACCGTGCTCGCCTTCAGCGGCGGCAAGCTTCGCGACGACCTGGCACTCCTGGCCGTACGGCGGCATCGGAACCCGATGTCGGATTCTGGTACGGTAGTCCCCGCGCGGGATTAGCCTGGGGATCGAGGATCGGGGACTCAAGATGACGGCGAGTGCACATCCTGGCGACGCCATCCGCACGCAACTTGCGGAACTCGGCCTCGCGGGTACGGGTGCGGTGCACCGCAACCTGCCGCCCGCGGAGCTCATCGCGCGCTCGCTCGCGCGCGGCGAGGGCATCCTGGCCGCCAACGGCGCCATGGTCGTGAAGACCGGCGAGCCCTCGGGCCGCTCGCCAGAGGACCGCTTCATTGTGGATGCCGCCGAGGCCACCGACCTCGTCTGCTGGGGCGACATCAACATCCCGTGCAAGCCTGCCCTCTTCGACCGTCTCCTCGACAAGGCGCGCGGCTACCTGCACGACCGCGACCTCTACATCTTCGACGGCTTCTCGGGCGCCGAGCGTACCTACCGTCTGCCCATCCGGGTGGTGGCGGACGCCACCTGGCACGCGCTGTTCGCCAACACGCTGTTCGTGCGTCCCACGCAGATCGAGCTCGAGGATTTCGTGCCGGGCTTCACTGTGATCAACTGCGGCCCGCTTCGCGCAAGCGCGGACTTCGACGGCACCCGCAGTTCGGTGTTCGTGGGTATCAGCTTCACGCGCAAGATCGTCCTCATCCTCGGCAGCATGTACGGCGGCGAGATGAAGAAGGCCATCTTCACGGTCATGAACTATCTCCTGCCGCAGCGAAACGTGCTCCCCATGCACTGCTCGGCGAATACGGGCGAGTCGGGCGATGTGGCGCTGTTCTTCGGCCTCTCGGGCACCGGCAAGACCACGCTTTCGGCCGATCCGTCGCGCCGGCTCATCGGCGATGACGAGCACGGCTGGAGCGACCACAGCGTCTTCAACTTCGAGGGCGGCTGCTACGCCAAGACGATCCACCTCTCGCAGGACGCCGAGCCGCAGATCTACAACGCGATCCGTTTCGGCTCGATCCTCGAGAACGTGATCGTGGATCCGCAGACGCGTGCGATCGACTACGACTCGGACTTCCTCACCGAGAACACGCGCGCCACGTACCCGATCGACCACATCCCCGGGGCGGTCCTCGGCGGGGTGGGCGATCACCCGCGCAACGTCTTCTTCCTCACGTGTGATGCCTTCGGCGTGCTGCCCCCGATCTCGAAGCTCACGCCCGAGATGGCGAGCTACCACTTCTTGTCGGGGTACACGAGCAAGGTCGCCGGCACCGAGGTGGGCGTGAACGAGCCGCGACCGGTGTTCTCCACCTGCTTCGGCGCGCCGTTCATGCCGCTGCCCGCAACGCGCTACGCGACGATGCTGGCCGAGCGTCTGGCCTGGCACGAGACCGACTGCTGGCTCGTGAACACGGGGTGGACCGGCGGGTCGTACGGAGTCGGCCACCGCATGGAGATCGGCCTCACGCGAGCGTTGCTGTCCGCGGCGCTCGATGGCTCACTCGCGCAGTCCGGCTTCACGCCGCACCCGATCTTCAAGGTGCTCGTCCCTCACGAGGCGCGCGGGGTGTCTGCCGAGGTCCTCGATGCGCGTTCGACGTGGGCCGACGGCGCCGCGTACGACGAGACGGCGCGAAAGCTCGCGGGCATGTTCGCCGATAACTTCAAGCAGTACGCGCAAGATGCATCCGCCGAGGTTCTGGCGGCAGGGCCGGATGCGGGGTGACGGCATGGCGGGGACTGAATACGCACACGAGCTCGGGCACATGCTTGAGGCGTCGACCTCGTCTGAAGAGCGCGTGACGCTCTGCAAGCTGCTTGCCGCGACGGGCGTGCCTGACGCGCAAGGCTACCTGCTCGATGCGCTCGCCGAAGAGAGCGATGAGCGCGTTATCGCCGCGATCAAAGAGGCGCTCGGCACCCTCGGCGATCAGTTCTTCGACTAGCGCTCAACGAGCGGTCGTCGGCGCCGTCACCGCCCGGCGGAGCCGTCCGAACAGCTGCCCCTCCGCCCACTCGCGGCTTACGAAGTAGCCCAAGAGCAGCCCGCCGACGATGTCGATCGAGTAGTGGCCGCGCGAGAACAGCATCGTCACGATCACCACGCCGAGGAGCCACGCCTGCACGGTGCGCAGGCGTGGCGTACGTCCGGCGTCGGTGAACAGCACGATCAGCAACGCGAGCGCGGTGTGGCCCGAGGGGAACAGGGTGTTCACGAACAGCGGGAACGGGATGGCCGATCCGTCGCGGGCGGCCGCAAGCGGCGTGAGCACGAGCATCGGGGCGCGCAGCAGGTACATGAGCGCGAACACGCACAGGTACTCGGGCAGCCGGTCGGGTGCCGTGCGGACCACGTGCGCGAGGAACAGTGCCAGCATCACGGTCATCGCGATCAGCGTGACGTAGCTCGCAGCCGGTGTGTGCGGCAGCCAGTCGTAGAACAGGTCCGGAGCGGACGGACGATCGGGGAACCTGAGCGCGATGAACCGGCTCGCCGCTTCGCTTGCCACGGCCGCGGAGAGGCCGAGCGCGATCGCGATCGGCCACCGACGGCTCACGCGCCTATCACGCCCATCCTTGTCCCCACGCGGATGAAGGCCTCCACCGCGGCGTCGAGCTGCGCGTCGGTGTGCGCAGCCGAGACCTGCACGCGGATGCGCGCGGCGCCCTTCGGCACGACCGGGTAGCTGAAGCCGATGACGTAGATGCCCTCGTGGAGGAGCGCGTCGGCCATCTGATGTGATAGCGCCTCGTCGTAGAGCATCACCGGCACGATCGGGTGCTCGCCGGGCCGGATGTCGAAGCCGGCCTCGGTCATCCGTGCGCGGAATGTGCGCGTGCTTCGCTCGAGCCGGTCGCGCAACTCCGTGGTCTCGGAGAGGAGCCCGAGCACCGCCACCGTGGTGGCCGCCACCACCGGCGCGAGCGTGTTGGAGAACAGGTAGGGGCGGCTCTTCTGCCGCAGCCATTCCACGATCTCGGCGCGCCCGCTCACGCACCCGCCCGACGCGCCACCGAGCGCCTTGCCGAAGGTGGTAGTGATCACGTCCACGCGGTTGGCCACGCCGCAGAGCTCGGGCGTACCCCGGCCGGTGGGTCCGACGAACCCGGTGGCGTGGCTGTCGTCCACCATCACGAGCGCGTCGTAGCGATCGGCCAGGTCGCAGATGGCTGCAAGATCGGCGATGTCGCCGTCCATCGAGAACACGCCGTCGGTGGCGATCACGCGATACCGCGCGTCGTGCGCCTCGGCGAGCTTCGCCTCGAGATCAGCCATGTCCGAGTGCTGGTAGATGAGCCGCCGCGCCTTGGTGAGCCGCACGCCGTCGATCATGGAGGCGTGGTTGAGCGCATCGGCAAGGATCGCATCCTCAGGGCCGAACAACGGCTCGAAGTAGCCGCCGTTGGCGTCGAAGCACGACGAGTAGAGGATCGTGTCATCCGTGCCGAGGAACTGCGAGATTCGGTACTCGAGCTCTTTGTGCACGGCGAAGGTGCCGCAGATGAAACGCACCGAGCTCGTACCGAATCCCCAGCGGTCGAGCGCTGCGTGCGCGGCGGCCACCACGCGGGGGTCGTCGGCGAGACCGAGGTAGTTGTTGGCGCAGAAGTTGACCACCTCGAGCGGCTCGTTCTCGCCGGGCATGGCGACCCGGATCACGGGTCCCTGCGGTGAGACGATCACCCGCTCGGTCTTGTAGAGGCTCGCATCATGCAGTCCCGCGATCTCAGCCTGCAGCGCTTCGCGCATCGTACCGAACATCGTGTGCCTCCCGCCCCCGTGCCTCTAGCACTCCCCGTCGTCGGCTCCTGGCGCCACTTCGAGGACTACCTTGCCGCTCTCGCCGCTGATCATGGCCGCGAAGCCCGCCTCGTACTCCTCGAAGGGCAGTTCGTGCGTGATGACGGGTGCGATGTCGAGGCCGCTCTGCAGCATCGTCTGCATCTTGTACCAGGTCTCCCAGATCTCCCGTCCGTAGATGCCCTTGATCGTGAGGCCGCGGAAGACCACTTCGTCCCAGTCGATTCTGACCGGCCCGGGCGCGATGCCGAGAAGCGCGATGCGCCCGCCGTTGTACATGCTCTCGAGCATCGACTCGAACGCCTCGCCGTTGCCGCTCATCTCGAATCCGACGTCGAAGCCGACCATGCCGAGCTCGTGCATCGCGTCGGGGATCGACTCGCGCGTGACGTTCACCGTGCGCGTGGCACCCATCTTCGCCGCGAGCGCGAGCCGGTAGTCGTTCACGTCGCTGATCACGATGTTGCGCGCGCCCACATGTCGCGCGATTGCCACCGCGATGATCCCGATGGGACCCGCGCCGGTGATGAGCACGTCCTCACCCACGAGGTCGAACGACAGGGTGGCATGCGTCGCGTTGCCGAACGGATCGAAGATCGCTGCGATGCGCGATGGGATGCACTCGGCCACGTGCCACGCGTTCGTGGCCGGGATCACCAGGTACTCGGCGAAGCAGCCGTCGCGATTCACGCCCACGCCTACCGTGTTGGTGCACAGGTGACGCCTGCCCGCGCGGCAGCTGCGGCACACGCCGCACACGATGTGGCCTTCGCCCGAGACGCGCTCGCCGAGCGCAAAGCCGCTCACGCCGTCGCCGATCTCGGCGATGTGGCCCACGAACTCGTGTCCGAGGATCTGCGGCGGGTGGATCGTCTTGCGCGCCCACGCGTTCCACTCGTAGATGTGCACGTCGGTGCCGCAGATCGCCACTTTCTCGATGGCGATCTTGAGTTCGCCCGGCCCCACGCCCGGCACGGGCACCTCGACGAGTTTGACCCCCGGTTCGGGGCCGGGCTTCACGATCGCCTTCATCGTGCGCTGTGGCATCGAGCTACTCCTCGGCGGCTGGCGTGGGGACGTCGGCCTTGAACTTGTCCGCGAGCGTACCGGCGAGGGACACGAACTCGCTCGGCATCATCACGATCGTGGTGGTGTTCTGCTCGGCACCCACCTCGGTGATCATCTGCATGCGGCGGAGTTCGAGCGACATCGGGTTGGCCGCCATGAGCGCGGAGGCCTCGGTGAGCTTCTTGGACGCCTCGAACTCGGCGTCTGCCTTGATGAGGCGCGCTCGCTTCTCGCGCATGGCCTGTGCTTCCTGCGCCATCGCTCGCTGCATGCCCTCGGGTAGCTCCACGTCCTTCATCTCGACCATCTCGACTTTGATGCCCCACGGGTCGGTGGCCTTGTCCACCACGTCCTGCAGGATCTTCGAGATCTGGTCGCGCTCGCGAAGGATCTCGTCCAGATCGTGCTGGCCGATGATGTTGCGCATGCTCGTGAGTGCGATCTGATAGGTGGCTGCGTAGTAGTTGGCCACGTTCACGACCGACGCGACCGGGTCCATGATCTTGAACCACAGCACTGCGTTCACCTTGATAGTGACCGAGTCCTTGGTGATGGTCTCCTGCCGCTCCACGTCCACCGTGTTCGTGCGGAGGTCGACCTTGCGCTGTGTCTCGATGCCGAGCGGGATGAGCCAGTACAGGCCGGGACCCTTCAGCCCCTTGAGCCGCCCGAGCCGGAACACGACCGCCCGTTCGTACTCGTTGGCGATGCGCAGGCCGGAGATCAGTATGCCGATGACGGTCAACACGACCGGAACCGCGATTTCCCAGAACACGCAGACTCCTCTCGACAGCGCCGGACCTCATGCCCGACGCGTTTTCACATGTGATGCACAAAACGGGCCTATGCGATGCCCTCTGCGTCAACGGATGCAGTGCCGCCGTCGGCTACATCGCCGGTCCAGCGGGTCCCGTCCCAGTAGCGCTGTTCGTGCCGCCCGACAGGATCCGCGTACCATCCGGCCGGCACCGCCGCCTGCTGTGGTGGCGTGTATGCCACGGGCGTCCCACCGAGCCGGCTCTCGAGTTCGCGGACGCGCTTCTTCAGCGCCGCCTTAATGGCGAACCCGTAGGCACCCTCCATCGGGTCGAGCTCTCCGCCGTAGACGCCGGGCATCAGTGCAGCCCCCGCCATCCAGGCCTCGATGTGCACGTTGCCATCGGGAAGGATCTCGGTCTTGATGAATTGCGGAGACGTCAGCGCGCCCGTGCCCTTGCGCCAGACCATCTCGCCGCGTTCGTCGCGGTACTCCAAGCCGTCGCTGGTCAGGTACTCGGTGATGATGCGCTGCGCGTCATCGGCCGAGCGCCCCGTGTTGAGCGTGTTCATGTACCTGGACATCGTATCTCCCCTCGATATGGACCCCGCCTAGACGATACCCGAACGGGCGTCTGGGGAACTGCGATGAAGCGCACCCGGACGTAACCCCGGTCGCGTCACATCGTGAGTGTGTCCACCCGGGCAGATGCGGATTCGGCGGACCGGCGCTCGGGTACCCATCTGAGAGAGAACGACATCCGTGAACGAGGGGGGAGATGTGGTATGGCGACCTACATCATGTTGTCGCGACTGACCGACCAGGGTGCGCGGACCGTGAAGGAGCATCCGGGACACATCCTTGAGGTGAACGACGAGCTCGCAGCCATGGGCGTGAAGGTCGTCCAGCAGTTCGCCACACTGGGACGCGTGGACTTCGTGAACATCGTTGAGGCACCGGACACCGAGACCGTGACGCGTGCTTCGCTTGAGTTGGGAGCGCGTGGCTCGATCCGGATCGAGACGCTCCCGGCCATGCCGGTCACCGACCTCATCGGAATGCTCAAAGGCTAGTGTGCCCGCGCCGTTCCGGCGACGGCGCCGATGGGTACCAATCGAGCAACACGCACGGTACGATGCGTGTATTCCCCGGCGGCGGAGGTGGTCCGGCTTGCGGCAACGACAGCGCTTCCTGTGTACGACCTGCATGCTCCTGGTGGTGTGGCTGGCAACGGCCACGGTGGCGCTTGCGGCGCCGCCGCTCAAGCTCGACGCGGGTCTTCTCACCGACGACGCGCGCGTGCTCGGCGATTCTGCCGACAGCGTTGAAGAGGCGCTCGAGCAGCTCGAGAGCGACCACAGCGTTCAGCTGTTCGTGGTCTTCGTCGAGACGTTCGACTCCTACGACGCCCAGGATTGGGCTCACGAGACTGCGGAGATCAACGGTCTCGGCATGAACGACATCCTCCTTGCTGTCGCGGTCACGGACCGCGAATACGCGTGGTCGGTGGACGCGGACTTCCCACTGAGCGATAGCGAACTCAGCGAGGTGGCCGCCGACGACATCGAGCCCGCCCTCAGCGACGATGATTGGGCCGGTGCGGCGATCGCCGCAGCCGAGGGGTACGCGGACGCGCTCGACGCGCAGGCCGCCGACGATGGCGTGGTGACGACCACGACCGACGGCGACAGTGGCGGCGGTTCGCTGTGGTGCTGCCTGCTACCGGGCATTCTGGCGGCAGCGCTCGCTGCGGCCGCCGCATTCTTCTTCAAGCACAAGAAGGGCGGCAAGGGCGCTGGCACGGGCGGCGCGCAGGGCGAGCCCAGCACCAAGGAGCTCGAGACCACTGCCGGTAAGCTGCTCGTGGATGTCGATGAGGCGCTCCGCGCCTCCGAGCAGGAGCTCGGCTTTGCGGAGGCCGAGTTCGGCGATGCCGCGATCAAGGAGTATCGTGCGGCGCTCGACGAATCCAAGACGGAGGTCGCCGAGGCGTTCCGCATCCAGCAGCAGGTATTCGACTCCGAGCCGGAGGACGAGGCCACGCGTCGCGGCATGCTGCAGAAGATCATCGCGCTCGCGGGTGCAGCAGATGCCCGGCTCGACGAGAAGGCCGACGGCTTCTCGCACTTGCGCGACCTGGCGGGACGCGCCGATGAGGTCATCGCTGCGCTCGGCGATCGGCTCGCGAAGGTCGAGGCTGGGCTGCCCGAAGCGAAGGACAAGCTCGCGCAGCTCAAGACCCGGTATCTGGAGAGCGCGCTGGGCGATGTGGCCGACGACGACACTGAGGCCGCTGCGCTCATCGAGGCAGCGCGCAAGGCGACGGGCGAGGGAGCCGAAGCAAGCGCAAAGGGCGACCGCAACGCCGCAGCGCTCGCGGCCCGCTCGGCCGAGAACGCGACCGCAACCGCGGAGCAGCTGCTCGCGGCGATTGCGGCGGCCGGCGAGAATCTGAAGTCCGCGGAGGCTGCGCTCGGCGACGAGTGCACGCGGCTCGAGGGTGCGGCTGCCGGCGCGGAGGCGGCCGACGCGGCCCGCTACGCGGCAATCGTGGCGGCGGCCCGCTCGGCAGCGGCTGCGGCACGCGGCGCGCTCGGCTCACCGCCGTTCGACCCGCCCGCTCACCTCGCCAAGGTCCGGGAGGTTGCTGGCCAGCTCGACGCAGCGCTTGCGGAAGCGCGCGATGCGGCGCAGAAGGCCGAGGCGGCACGCGCATCCGCGCAGGCGGCGTTCACCACCGCGCGTGACCGCATCCAGTCGGCCGAGTCGTATATCGGCACCCGCGGCGGCGCCGTGGGCACGCAGGCGCGCTCGAGCCTCGCCGAAGCACGGAGCCGTCTGCAGAAGGGCGAGCAGCTCCTCGCCACCGATCCTGCAGCGGCGCTTGCCGAAGCTCAGGCGGCGCAGCAGTACGCCGAATCCGCGCTCCGCTACGCGCAGGGAGATGCCGCGCCATCGGGCGGCGGCGGGATGCCGGTGATCGTTCCGGGCCCGACCTACTCGGGCGGTTCTTCGGCTGCATCCGGCGGCGGCTCCTCAGGGTGGGGCAGCTCGTCATCGTCGAGCGGTTTTGGCGGCTCGACGCGAAGGAGCGGCGGGAGCGGCTTCTCGAGCTCGAGCCGGTCGTCGTCGAGCTCCTCGAGCTCGCGGCGGAGCAGCAGCAGTAGTAGCAGCAGGTCTTCAGGCGGTCGCCGCGGAGGCGGCGGGCGCTTCTAAAGACAGGAGTCAACGGGGCATCGCCCCGCGACCATTGAGCGAAAGGGAGGACGAAGATGGGATCACAGCAGTCCATTCTCGGCAGGATCGCGCAGCTTGCGAAGGCGAACATCAACGCGCTGATCGACTCGGCCGAGGACCCGCAGGTCATGCTCGACCAGATGATCCGCGACTACACCAATGGCATCGCAGAGGCCGAAGCCGCCGTGGCGCAGACCATCGGCGGGCTGCGCATG
This sequence comes from Coriobacteriia bacterium, assembly GCA_030652115.1. Lineage (NCBI taxonomy): Bacteria > Bacillati > Actinomycetota > Coriobacteriia > Coriobacteriia bacterium. The sequence goes on from JAUSBK010000001.1 coordinate 463,555, forward strand.
ATGGAAGACGACGTGCGCGAGGACGAGGCCGCCGCTGCCGAGTGGGGCGGCAAGGCCAAGGCCGCGAGCGCCAAGGCCGATGAGATGCGGGCCGCCGGTCAGACCGCCGACGCCGACAAGTTCGACAACCTCGCGCGCGTGGCGCTCAAGAAGCAGATCGACTTCGAGGCGGAGGTCGCCACACTCAAGCCCACGATCGTGTCGCAGACCGAGGTCGTGGACAAGCTCAAGGCCGGCCTCGACAGCATGAGGGGCAAGCTGGACGAGCTCAAGGCCAAGCGCGACGAGCTCGTTTCTCGCGCGCGCATCGCCGACGCCCAGGGCCAGGTGCAGGATGCGATCAAGTCGATCGACATCACCGACCCCACGAGCGAGCTGGGCCGCTTCGAGGACAAGATCCGCCGCGAAGAGGCCAAGGTCCGCGGTGCCGCCGAGCTGGCCGAATCCTCCCTCGACGCACAGTTCGAGGACCTCGAGGACGCGGAGTCCGACGCCGAGATCGAGGCACGCCTGGCGGGCCTGAAAGGCACCGGCGCGTAGGCGCATCACCGATTCGCCACACACACCCCGGTCGTCCGTCTCGGACGGCCGGGGTGTTGCTCTCTCAGCGGGTCCGAAGGCTGGTATGCTCTGCCGATGACCGCCGAGCGCACCCTCGTCGTCGGGGACCGCAGCATCCCGTATTCGGTCCTCAGAAGCGACCGCCGCAGCATCGCCGTGACCGTCTCTCGTGACGGCCAGGTTCGCGTGCGGGTTCCCCGGTGGCTGCCTGACCGCGACGTCGTCCGGTTCGTGAGCGACCGCGCCGCGTGGGTCGTACGCAAGCAGGCCGAGGCCACGGAGCGCGCCGCGCGGTCGGCTGGCCCACTCACCGCCGAGGAGCTCGCGAGGGCCCGGATGCTCTTCGCCGAGCGGTTCGACGCGTGCTGGGCGGTGTTCGCGGGGCCCGGAGAACGCAAGCCGCAGCTTCGCGTCCGCAGCATGCGCAGCCGTTGGGGGAGCCTCGCCCCGTCCGGGGCGATCACGCTCAACGCGCATCTCGTACGGCTCCCCGAGACGTGCCTGGACTACGTGATCTTCCACGAGCTCTGTCACCTGCGCGTTCGGGGGCACAACGCTGCCTTCTACGCCGAGGTCGCACGCTACGTGCCCGCGTGGCGTGCGCGCAGGGCGGAGCTGCATCGCCACCCGTTGTGAGCCGCGCGCCGGCTTGGAGTACCCTGGAGCCGACGACCCGACACGTCACGCACAAGGAGCCCGATGGCACGCACCCTCAAGACCTTCCTGCTCGGCGATCCGCTGCACAACCGCGAGGCGATGCACCAGCGCCTGAGCAATCCAGTCGCGCTCGCGGTCTTCTCGAGTGACGCGCTCTCGTCGGTGGCCTACGCGCCGGGCGAGATCATGCTCATGCTGGCGCTTGCCGGCACGGCCGCGCTCAGCCTCACCCTGCCGATCGCGATAGCCATCGGCGTGCTGCTGATCGTGGTGGTGTTGTCCTACCGGCAGACGATCCGCGAGTATCCGGGCGGCGGCGGCTCCTACATCGTGGCCAAGGAGAACCTCGGCACTATTCCGGGACTCGTGGCGGGAGCGTCGCTCCTGGTGGACTACATCCTCACCGTGGCCGTGTCGATCTCGGCGGCGGTCGCCGCCATCACCTCGGCGCAACCGCAGCTGCTCAAGTACACCGTGCCGATGGCGATCGCCTTCGTTCTACTGCTCGCGATCGCGAACCTGCGGGGCGTGAAGGAGTCCGGCGCGATCTTCGCGGGCCCCACCTTCATCTTCATCCTGCTGATCGGCTTCATGGTGGTCGCGGGGCTCGTGCGCTTCGCGACCGGCAACGGCTTCAGCGTTCCCGTGCCTCACGAGCCGATCGAGGCGATACAGTCGCTCGGCCTGTTCCTGGTGCTCAAAGCGTTCGCTTCGGGATGCACCGCCATGACCGGCGTGGAGGCGATCGCCAACGGCGTCCAGGCCTTCAAGCTGCCCGAGGCTGAGAACGCCTCCAAGACGCTCACCTGGATGGCGGGCATCCTGCTCTTCCTGTTCATCGGCGTGGCGCTGCTCTCCACGCTCGCCGGCGTGCAGCCCTCCGAGACCGAGACGGTCATCAGCCAACTCTCGCGCGAGATGTTCGGCACGGGGTGGCTCTACTACGTGATATCCGCGAGCGTGGCGGCCATCCTCGTGCTCGCCGCCAACACCGCGTATGCGGACTTCCCGCGCCTGTCGTCGTTCGTGGCGAGCGACGACTTCCTGCCGCACCAGCTGCGGGACCGTGGCCACCGGCTCGTCTACAGCAACGGGATCATCCTGCTCACGCTTGCGGCGATCGGCCTCTTGGTAGGCTTCGGCGGCATCACCACCAAGCTCATCCCGCTCTACGCCGTGGGCGTGTTCAGCTCCTTCACGCTCTCGCAGGCCGGCATGGTGGTGCACCACCTGCGCATCCGCGAGGAGGGCTGGCAGCGCTCGATGGTGATCAACGCCGCGGGCGCGATCACTACCGGCGTCGTGACCGCTGTGATCGCGATCGCCAAGTTCACGCACGGCGCGTGGATCGTGCTCATCCTCATCCCGCTCATCGTGGCGTACTTCCTGTGGGTGCGGCAGCAGTACGATCGCGTGCGCCGCGAACTGGCGATCCGCCCCGAGGAGTTCGCCGACCTCGACTGGCAGTCGTACAACCGGATGCACAACCATGTGATCGTGCTCGTGAAGGACATCGACCGCAGGCTCATCCGTGCGTTGCGCTACGCCAAGTCTCTCGAGGCCGACAGGCTCGAGGCGGTGTACGTCGACATCACGGGGAACACGGGCGCCTTCGAGCGTCGCTGGGACAAGGCCGGTTTCGGCGTGCGGCTCACCGTGATCGAGTCGCCCTACCGGGAGATCGTCGCGCCGATCCTCGACTTCATCCGCGCGGTGCCGAGGCCCACGAACGATCACGTCGTGACCGTCGTCTTGCCCGAGTACGCGCCCGAGAACGTCGGCGATGCGATCCTGCACGACCAGACGTCCTTCATCCTGAAGCAGCAGCTCTTCGGCGAGCCGGGCGTGATCATGACCGACGTGCCGTACCACATCAATGAGCCATGCACGCCTGGCGGGGCGAGCTGCCCGCTGCCGAGGCAGGAGTAGGCGAGGCGTACTTCCGAGGGCCGCGTGGGCGTGCGGGAGTCCCGCGCTGCGTAGTCCTCGCCGGGGGCCCTCGGCGCCTCGGAGGACATGCCTCCTCGGCGCCTCCCCCGGCTGCGGAGTGACTCCGCGCAGAACTCCTGCACGACCGCGCCGAAAACGGTGTGCGTCTCACTCGATCGAAGGCACGACCGTGAGGGTGTTGAGTCCCGCGAAGGCGGTCGCCGACTGCTCCAAGTTCAGGAACGCAGTGAGCCGTTAACGGTATCACGTGGGCACGTAGTGATTCATTGTTCTCACGCAGGGTGATGACATCATGAGTCATTAACGATATCATTCTGGCGCACTACGATTCATTCTTTCGGCGACGGGGGGAGCCATGCGCGGCTCGTTTGCACCGGGTCGGCTCGAGAACACGATGATCCCGATGTCGACCGTGCGGTCCATTGGCAGGCTCTGCGAGTACAAGGGCCGCCAACAGCTCTGTGAGCGCCAATCGCCGCAACTGCTGGAAGCCCTTCGAGACATCGCTCGGGTCCAGAGCATCGAATCCTCCAGCCGCATCGAGGGCGTCGTCGCCGATGAGGGACGCGTTGCGGAACTAGTGGCAGAAGCCGCGGCCCCGAGGAATCGGTCGGAGCAGGAGATCGCGGGTTACCGCGACGCGCTCGCAACGGTTCACGCCAACGCGTCGGGCATGCGCGTCACGACCGGACTCATCCTCGAGCTCCACAGAGACCTGTACCGCTTCACGCCCAATCCTGGCGGTGCTTGGAAGGCGGCGCCCAACGACATCGTGGACGTGCTCGCTGATGGCACCCACCGTCTTCGATTCGCGCCGGTGGCGCCAGCTGTCGTCGAGGCGGCGATGACCGAGCTCGTCGACGGCTACCAGCGTGTCTCGGCGCAGGGCACCGTGGATCCGCTGATCAGTGTCCCCGCCTTCGTGTTCGACTTCCTATGCATCCATCCGTTCGCGGACGGCAACGGTAGGCTCTCGCGGATCCTGAGTCTTCTGATGCTCCATCAGACCGGGTTCGAGGTGGGCCGCTACATCAGCCTCGAGCGGATCATCGAAGACACCAAGGACACCTACTACGAGTCGCTCGAGGCATCCTCGGCAGGATGGCACGAAGGCGAGCACGATCTCCTGCCGTGGCTGCAGTACTCGCACGGCGTGCTGCTGGCAGCGTACCTCGAGTTCGAGGAGCGCGTCGGCAGGGTGGGTACTGGGCGCGGCGCGAAGCGGCAGATGGTTATCGACTGCATCCGCCACATGCCCGAAACGTTCCGTTACGCCGATGTGGAGCGTGCGTGTCCCGGCGTGAGCCGTCCGACGATCGTGCGCGTGCTTGGGGAGCTCCGCGACAAAGGTGAGATCCGCTGCGCCAAGGGCGGACGTGACGCCACCTGGGAGCGGATCTCGTGAACGAGGCTTGGGCGAGACTGGCGGCATCCAATTGGATGAGGCCGATGGTGTGCCTTGTCACAACGGGTGGCTGAGGGAGACATGGGCCTGACGCTTCCCGGATATGTTGCGATTGCCTCACTCATCGTGATGGGGATAGCGCACGTGCTGATCGCGGTGCGCTTCGGCTACTTGCATCCGATGTCTCAGAAGTACCTGCGGATCAGTCTCCCGCTTGTGCTGGGGGTCATTCTCCTGGGCTCGATCGAGGCGAGATCCTGGCAGTGGGGGCGAACGGTCATCTACGGAGCGCCTTGGATCGTGACGCTCGTCGGAGGCGGGGCGTGGATCGTGCTTGTCGGTGCAGCCCCAATGATTCGCCGTCGCTGAGCCGCCAAGAGGCGCCCGTTTGTCCTTCGAGCGGACGAGCCGACGGCGGGCGCGGCGAACAACCTGCTCAGGCCAGAAGTGGCGTGTCTGTCCAGGACCAGCAGGGCACTCCTGCGACCGACCAACGTACACCCCGAACGACTTCAGGCTCTCCGCCTTCTCATGTTCGTGAGTTGCTTCTCGTGTTTCCTGAGAGTATGGTGTTTCCCATGTGGGACACATGGCACCAGGAGGAAACATGCCCCTGCAGTACGAGAAGCACTCCAGACTCGAGCGTGCACTTCGCGATCTCTTCCCGGATCAGCCGATTGAGCTTCATCCGGAGAATCGCAGGCATGCTACGGCAGGCCGCGCTGACGTCGAAGCACGCGTAGGTGATCTGTACCTGCTGATCGAGATCGTCGATCAAACGAGCACCGCACAGCTCAAGGACGCCGCCGGGCTGCTTTGCATGCGGCAGGGCGAGCGGAGCGACGCTCTCGCCGTTCTCGCCGCGCCCTACTTCAGTCCTGCGAAGCAGGAGCTGCTTCGGGCGGCCAGCATCGCCTTTCTCGACTATGCGGGCAACGCGTGGATCAGCGCCCCCGGGGTCCACATCGACCGGCGGGGGTTCCTCAACCCAGACAAGGAGACGCGCGAGCACAGGGACCTGTTCTCAGACAAGGCCTCTCTCGTGTTGCGGACGCTCTTGATGGCGGAATCGCCGATCGGCATCCGGCAGATCGCCGAGCTCGTGGGTTCGTGCGATGAGCGGATCACTCTGACACCGGGCTACGTATCGAAGGTGGTCCAGGAGCTCGAGCGTCGTGGGTACGCTGCGCGGAGGAGCGAGGGAATCGTCCTGCGTCACGGCCCCGAGCTGCTCGGCGATTGGGTGGCAGCGCACCGCTCGAGGAGACCACGTGACGTCCGCATGTACTTCATCACCGCACCCAATGCCGAGTCGGTCATCGCGCCTGTTGCCGACGTCCTTGCGGCGAGGCGGATCGATCACGTCTTCACAGGTCACGCTGGCGCGAGCGTCGTCGATCCCTACGCCGCTTTCGATGCTGTGGACCTCTACGTCCGTGAGGTTGACTCCGCGCGCGGTGCGCTCGAGGACTTCGGCGCCCGGCCGGTAGACCGGGGCGGCAACGTGAACCTGCTGGTGCCCTACTACAGGACCTCGGCGTTCTATGGGAGTCAGGTGGCAAGGGTCGGTGAGACGACGGTCAGGGTTGCATCCGACATCCAGCTCTACCTGGATCTCTACGATGCCCCTGTGCGTGGGCGCGAGCAGGCCGAGCACCTCTACGACCGTCGCCTGCGGCCCTTGCTCGAGAGGGATGACCGATTGTGAGCGGCCTCGACCCGGTCCTTCGGCGCGGCCTGAGCGCGATCGAGCCGTATCTGGATGAGGTCGTGCTTGCTGGCGGATGGGTGCCCCACATCTACGAGCTGCTCTATGACGCGACCGCATCGGGCCGCTCGCCGAGGACACGTGACATCGACCTCGCCGTTCGGCGGACCGTGCCTCTCAAGGGCCGGAGCATCGACGAGCTGCTCACGGCTGCCGAGTTCGAGTGCCGGTTCCATTCACTCGACACGCCGCCGGTGACCAAGTATGTGGCGACCACCACCGAGGGGGAGGTTGAGATCGAGTTCATCACCGATGCGCCGGGCGCGGCCGAAGGCGCGGTCCAGGTCCAGTCCGACCTGACGGCACAAGGGCTGCACTACGTCGGCATCATGCTCGAGGACCCATGGGCGGTCGATCTTGGCGCGCTCACCGGCGAGGCAGCTGACCATACCGTCTTGGTACCGCGGCCGGGGGCATTCGTGTTCCACAAGGCGCTGGCGTTCAGGGACCGCCGCGACCGCCTCAAGCGCGAGAAGGACCTCTACTATGTCTTCTTCGTGCTCGACGCCTTCCCGGCGTGGAGAGAGATGATCGCCGCTGAGTTCACGAGGTTCGCCGCAGTCCAGACCGCGTGGTTCAAGAAGGCGCATCGCAACCTGTCATCGCTGTTCGACAGTCCCGATTCGGCCGGGGTTGCCGCGCTTGTCAATCAACGCCCTCAGACAGCGTTTCCCGGCATGGCGGACGAGCAGTTCCGTCAGTATGCATTCTCTGTCATGAGCGATCTCGTCAGCATGATGAGCGCGGCGTCGCAGGACTCGCTCGAGTGCTGAGGTGCGACCGGCACCTTCCGCCGGGCGGCTTCGTCCCTTGCCTCGCGCGGTCTTGCTCACCAGGGCACTACATCGTATGGCGGCGACTATCTCCACTAGAAGGAGCGACAGCGTGGATCCGATCTCCGAGTACCTCTCGTCATCGCCGTTGGCATGGGGCTGTTCCTGATGCTAGTTGGAGTCATCGCTCTCGTCAGCGCAGAGACGCTGGCGAACATTCAGGTGCGGTTCGGTGCTGGCGAGGGGGAGAGGGCGTTCCAGAAGTGGATCGCCAGGGCTGTTGGAGTGGTGTTTATCATTCTGGGTCTATCCCGTCTGGCAACTCACTTTCTCTGAGTCGTTGCACGGTCCGCTGCGTCGTGACACTCAGCTAACGACGTGGTCTACCGTTACCTTGGGACCGTGACGCTCGTCGGATGCAGGGCGTGGATCGTGCTTGTCGGTGCAGCCGCGATTGTCCGCTGTCGCTGAGTCCGCGAGAAGCACCCGTTTGCCCCGAGCGCGGACGTGCGGGGTTCTGCGCGGAGTCACTCCGCAGCCGGGGAAGGCGCCGAGGAGGCATGTCCTCCGAGGCGCCGCGGGCCCCCGGCGAGGACTACGCAGCGCGGGACTCCGCACGCCCGCGCCAGTCCCACCCTAGTGCTGCCCCGGCTCCTCGTCCGCCTCGGCCTCCCGCTTGATTCCCAGCGCGCTCAGAACCGCAACGTCATCCAGCGCTCCCTGGGCGAGCAGCAGCAGCTGATCGCCGGCCTCGAGCACCGTCTCGCCGCGGGCCGCGCGCACGCCACCTTCGGCGGCAAGCACCGCCATCACGGTGATGTTCGCGGGAAGCGCAACCTCGGCAAGCGTCTGGCCCACCGCTGTTGCGTCGGCGGGTAGGCGCACCTCGTCGACCGCCACATCGTCGGCGCGCAGGTCGAGGAGCGGGATCACGTCGCCGAAGACCAGGTCGCGGCCGATGAGGCCGTAGAGCATCGCGGGAGATGAGACGGCAACGTCCACGCCCCACGCCTTGTCGAAGAGCCACTCGTTGCGCGGGTGGTTCACGCGCGCGTAGACCGTGCCGCCCTCGAGCACCTTGGTGAGCATGGCCACCACGAGGTTGTCCTCGTCGTCGCCTGTGACCGCGATGACCATCTCGGCATCGCCGGTCCCCGCGCTCTCGAGCACCGAGGGCTCGCACGCGTCGCCGGTCAGGGTCTCCACTTCGGGCAGCGCCGCGCGCAGGTACTCGACCCGCTCGGCGCGCTGTTCGATCAGCGTGACCGCGTGCTTCTTGTACAGCCGCTCGGCGAGGTACTCTCCGGTCTTGCCGCCGCCGACGATGACGACCTTCATCTTCGGCCTCCTATTCCAGCCCCAGGAGCTTCTTGAGCTCCGGGAGCGCGTCGCGGGTCACGGTGATCTTCAGGCGGTCGCCCTTGTGAAGCTCGGTCCGCGGCTCGGGCAGCATGGCCACGCCGTCGCGGACGAGCGTGGTCACGTGGAACTTGCCGGGGTAGGCCACGTCGTTGATGGTGCGACCGGTGAGATGCGTGGTGGCCTCGGCAGTGATGACCACGACCTCGCCGCCGCCGAAGGTCGCCACGGTCTTGAGGTCCGGCTCGAGGATGCTTGCGAGCAGCATGTTGCTCGACCAGTTCACGCTCGAGATCGTGGGGATGCCGAAGCGCTTGTAGATGACCGCGCGCCGCGGGTCGTAGATGCGCGCCACCACGCACGGCACGTTGAAGCGCTCGCGCGCGACGCGTGCGCTCACGATGTTGGAGTTGTCGCCGCTCGTGACCGCCGCGTAGGCGTCGGCTTTCTCGATGCCTGCCTTCACCAACGTGTCGCGGTCGAAGACCTCGCCGGCGATGCGCCGTCCGCGGATGTCGGCCCCCGCGATGGAGAACGACTTCTCGCTGCGGTCGATGACCGCGACCGAGTGACCGCGCTCCTCGAGCATCGATGCGAGGTACCGCCCGACGCGCCCGTACCCTCCGATGACGACGTGCATGCGCAGCTCCTGAAAGCCGAGGCGGGTCTCCCCGCCAACCGAGGTGTGGGTACTCATGCTAGTACCTCTCACCCGCCGAGGCCACACCGCACGACCCCTCGGCCGGCGTCTCAGCTGAAGAGCAGCACCATGTAGCCCGCGTAGAGCGCGAGGAAGACGCCGCCTTCGATGCGCCCGATCCGCCCGCGGACGAGCAGCAACAGCGCAAGCGTCACGCACACGCCGAGCATCACCCACACGTCGAGCGAGGCCATATGCGCGGCCACGCCGATGGGACGCACGAGCGCTGCGATGCCGAGGATGCCGAGGATGTTGAAGATGTTGCTGCCCACGACGTTGCCGACCGCCACGTCGGCATGCCCGCGCGCCGCGGCCATCACGCTTGTCGCCAGCTCGGGCAGCGATGTGCCGACCGCCACGAGCGACAGCCCGATGATCGCCTCGGACACGCCGTAGGTGCGGGCGATATCCGTCGCGCCGGTGATGAGCAACTGCGAGCCGATGACGAGCGCCCCGAGCCCGAGTGCGAGGTAGCCGATCCCGGCACCGATCGATCCCGGCCCGGTGAACTCCTCGGCCTCATGCTCGTGAAGCTCCCTCGAAGGTTGCGTCCCGGAAAGCTCGGTGCGGTAGGAGTAGGTGACGAACGCGGCGAGCGCCACGAGCAGCACCGCGCCCGCAACGCGGCCAATCTCGCCGGTGAGCGCGATGAGCGCGAGTGCGAGGGCGGCAGCGAGCATGACGCCCGTGTCGCGGCGCAGCGCCTCCGGCTTAACGATGATCGGTGCGATGACCGCCGAGGCGCCAAGCACGCCGAGGACGTTGAAGATGTTGCTGCCCACGACGTTGCCCACGGCGATGTCTGAGCTGCCCCTGAGCGCGGCGCCTAGGCTCACCACAAGCTCCGGTGCCGAGGTGCACCATGCCACCACGGTCATGCCGATGAGCAGCGGCGAGAGCCCGAAGCGGCGGGAGACGGCGACGGCGCCGCGGACGAGGAACTCGCCGCCGCCGAACAGCAGCGCGAATCCTCCGACCGCAGCGAGGTACATCATGCCCGATCACTCGTCCTTCCACCCGCCGGCCGCCATGAGTTCGGCGTGCGTGCCCTGCTCGACGATTGCGCCCTCGTTCATCACCAGGATGAGGCCCGCATCCCGAATCGTCGAGAGGCGATGCGCAGCTCGTGCGGCCGTGCATGAGCTCGCTCTCGATCTTCCCCGGGCTGTTGCGGGTATATCCACCCAGGGGCAGGGGGCCGCAGCTGCAGGCGAGGGGAGCTGCCGGTGGATCCATCGCGTGCACAACTGCTCGAGCGGTTCAAGCGTCTCGGGTTCGTCTTCGTCATGGTGCCCGCGCTTATCGTGGCCGCCGTGGTCGTGGTCGGCATCCGGCAGGTCCAGATCATGAGTTATGGCCGCATGATCGCGTCGGGCCTGAACGGAATCGGTGTCGCCAGCATGGGCCAGGGCGACTCGATCACGGACCCGGTGGTGCAGGAGCACTTCGAGACCAACTTCTATTCGCTCGTGGACCAGGGCTCCTTCGTCTGCATCACGCTGGTCTCGGTCGACGGAGAAGTGTATGCGACCACCGCCGAGGAGGGGTGTCAGCTCACCGCGCGCGGGCTTGCCGAGGTCGACCAGGTGCTCCCCAAGGATGCCCCGTACAACGCCATCGTGCACGAGGAGGAGGTCGACGCGCTTCTGGTCGTGGCACCGCTTCGGCTGACACCTGACGATGAGCCGTACGGCGCGGTCATCGGGGCGCGTCCCTACTCGCTCATCGGGCCGTTCATGAACGGCGTCTCGACTGCCATCGCGGTGGTGGTGCTCTCAGGAGCCATGCTCACGTACACCCTGCTGAGACTCTTCATCCGAAAGGCAGAGCAGGAGATCGATATCCAGGCGCGGCATATCGATGTGCTCAGTCAGCGGCTGAGTGCCTCTCTGCGTGATGCAGAGCAGCAGAGCGTAGGCACGCTCCAGGCGCTCGTGGCGGCGGTCGACGCCAAGGACAGCTACACCGCGCGCCATTCCTTGAACGTCGCCGACTACGCGGTCGCCCTTGCCAAACACATGGGCCGAGACGACCTGGTTCCGCAGCTCGAACGAGCGGGGCTGCTGCACGACGTGGGCAAGATCGGTGTCCCCGAAACGCTCCTGGCGAAACCGGCGGCACTCACGCGGGAGGAGTACGCGTCAGTCAAGGAACACTCGGCCGTCGGCGCCGATATCATCACCATGATCCCGTTCCTCGCCGATATCGTCCCCATCGTTCGCCACCATCACGAGCACCTGGACGGCTCGGGATATCCGGACGGGATCACTGGCGACGAGATCCCACTGCCTGCCCGGGTCCTTGCGGTAGCCGATGCGTTCGACGCGATGACGACCGTGCGGCCGTACCGCAAAGCGATGCGTCCGGCAGTGGCGGTCGCCGAGATGGTGGCGTGCAGCGGCACCCAGTTCGACGGCAACGTCGTCGAGGCGCTGGCCGAAGCGATGGCCGACGGTCTGCTGAGATTCAGGGGTGACACCGCGTAGAGGCCGGGGCTGCCTACACCGCTTCGTCGAACGCCTCCGAGAACTGGCTGTTGTACAGGTCGGCGTAGAAGCCATCGGCCGCCATGAGCTCGTCGTGCGTGCCCTGCTCGACGATCGCGCCTTCGTTCATAACCAGGATGAGACCTGCGTCACGGATGGTCGAAAGGCGATGCGCGATCACGAAGCTCGTGCGGCCTTGCATGAGCCGCGTCATCGCCGCCTGGATCAGCGACTCGGTGCGCGTATCGACCGAGCTCGTCGCCTCGTCGAGGATGAGGATCGGCGGGTCGGCCACGAACGCGCGCGCGATCGTGAGCAGCTGCCGCTGTCCCTGCGAGATGTTCGAGCTGTCGTCGTTGAGTTCGGTCTCATAGCCCTCGGTGAGCGTGCGCACGAAGTGGTCCACGTGCGCCGCGCGCGCGGCCGTCATGATCTCCTCGTCGGTCGCGTCTTCGCGGCCGTAGGCGAGGTTCTCGCGGATCGTGCCCTTGAACAGCCACGTGTCCTGCAGCACCATACCGAAGGTATGGCGGAGCTCGTCGCGGGTCATGTCGCGCGTGTCCACGCCGTCGATCAAGATCGCGCCGCCGTCGAGCTCGTAGAAGCGCATGAGCAGGTTCACAAGCGTGGTCTTGCCCGCGCCGGTGGGGCCGACGATCGCGACCGTCTGGCCGGGAAGCGCCTCGAGCGATAGGTCCTCGATGAGTGGCTTGTCCACCGAATAGCTGAACTTCATGTGCTTGAACTCAACGTGGCCCTTCGGCTCGGTCAGGTGGACCGGCGTCGTGGTCTCGGCGATCTCCTCGGGTGCGTCGAGCAGCTCGAAGACGCGCTCGGCGGACGCCACTGCCGACTGCAGGACGTTGGCTGCCGAAGCGGTCTGCACGATCGGCTGGGTGAACTGGCGCGAGTACTGGATGAACGCCTGCACGTCGCCGAGGCTGAGCGTGCCGTTTGCGACCTTGAGGCCACCGATCACGGCCACGCCCACGTAGTTGAGGTTGTTGAGGAAGTGGAGCGACGGCTGGATCGTGCCCGAGATGAACTGCGCGCGGAACGACGCCTGGTACAGACCCTCGTTCTCGCGGTCGAACACCTCGACCGCCTCGGCCTGACGGCCGAAGACCTTCACCACGCCGTGGCCGGAGAACATCTCCTCAACGTGGCCGTTCAGCGTGCCCGTGCGCTCCCACTGCGCCGCGAACTGCTTCTGCGAACGCTTGGCGATGAACATGGTCACCACCACCGAAAACGGGATCACCAGCAGCGACAGTCCGGCGAGAAGCGGGCTGATCCACAGCATCATGCCGAGCACGCCGATGATGGTCAGCACCGAGGTGACGATCTGGGCCGCCTGCTGCTGGAGCGTCTGCGCGATGTTGTCGATGTCGTTGGTCACACGCGACAGCGTGTCGCCGCGCGAGTTGTCGTCGAAGTACTTGAGCGGCAGGCGCGCGAGTTTCTCGTCGACTTCTTTGCGAAGGCCGTAGATGGTCTTCTGCGTGATGCCAGCCATCAGATACCCCTGGCCCCAACTGAAGAGGGCCGAGAGCAGGTAGATTCCGGCGAGCAAGAGCAGCCACTTGGCTACGAGGTCGAAGTCCACGCCCTCGCCGATCGTGATCGACATGCCCGAGATCATGTCGGCAAGGTTCTCCTCACCTGCGGCGCGCAGCATCTCGACCGCCTGGTCCTGCGTGGTGCCCGGCGGCAGCTGCTCGGCCATGGCTTTGCCGATCACGCCTTCGAACAGCACGTTCGTGGCCGTGCCGAGAATCCGCGGCCCCGCCACGCTGCAGGCCACGCTTGCCGTGGTGAGCAGGAGCACGATCACGAGCATGGCGGTGTGCGGCTTGAGATAGCCGCCGAGCCGCTTCAGCGAGCCCTTGAAGTCCTTCGTCTTCGCCCCGGCTGTCATCAGCCCGTGGCCGCCCGGGCCCATCATCGGGCCGCCGGCACCCGGTCCGCGACCGGGACCGGCTGCGGGAGCAGGCGCCGCGTTCGGCTTCGTGTTCTCGCTCATGCGACCTCCTCCTCGGTCAGCTGGCTTCGGACGATCTCCAGGTACGTCGGGCAGGTCGCCATGAGTTCGCTATGCGTGCCCATGCCGACGATGGTCCCCTCATCGAGCACGACGATCCGGTCGGCGTGCATGATCGTGCTCACGCGCTGAGCGACGATGATCACGGTCGCTTCGGCAGTGTCGTGCGCGAGCGCTGCGCGCAAAGCCGCGTCGGTCTTGAAGTCGAGCGCCGAGAAGCTGTCGTCGAATACGTAGATCTCGGGGCGCTTCACGAGTGCGCGGGCGATGGCCAGACGCTGGCGCTGGCCGCCCGAGACGTTGCTGCCGCCCTGGGTGATCGGCGACTCCAGCCCGTCTTCCATCGCCGAGACGAACGCCTTGCCCTGCGCGACCTCGAGCGCGTGCCACAGCTCGTCGTCGGTGGCCTCCTCGCGTCCGTAGCGCAGGTTGCTCGCGACCGTGCCGCTGAACAGGAACGCCTTCTGCGGGATGAAGCCGACCCGGCTCCACAGCTCGGCCTGGGTCATGTCGCGCACGTCCACACCGTCCACGAGCAGCGTGCCGCCGGTGACGTCGTAGAAGCGCGGGATGAGGTTGATGAGGGTTGACTTGCCGCTGCCCGTGCTGCCGACGATCGCCGTGGTCTGTCCCGGCTGCGCGGTGAAGGAGATGCTGCAGAGCACGGGGTCCTCGGCGCCAGGGTAGCGGAACTCCACGTTGCGGAAGTCCACCACGCCACGGGTCTCGGCCGGCGTGACCGGCTCGGCCGGGTCGCAGATCTTCGGCTCGGTGTCGAGCACCTCGTTGATGCGGTCGGCGGATGCCTGCGCGCGCGGCACCATGACGAACATGATCGCGGCCATCATGACCGACATGAGGATCTGCATGATGTACGTGAGAAACGCGGTGAGGTTGCCGATGGGCATTGCGCCGCTGTCGATGCGCAGGCCGCCGAACCACATCGTGGCCACCAGCGAGAGGTTGAAGATCGCCATCACCGCGGGCATCACCATGGCGAACAGGCGGCCGACCCCGAGCATCGTCTCCGAGAGCTCCCGGTTGGCGCCGTCGAAACGTGCCTCCTCGAAGTCGCTTCGCACGAACGCGCGGATCACCCGGATGCCCGAGAGCTTCTCGCGCATCACCTGGTTCACCCGGTCGATGCGCGACTGCATGCTTCTGAACATCGGCATGGCGTTGCGCATGATGAAGCCCAGCATGAGGGCGAGCACGGGGATCACGACCACGATGAGCAGCGAGAGCGGTGCATCCTGCCGAACGGCCATGATGATGCCGCCGATGGCCATGAACGGCGCCATGATCATGATGTTCAGGCCGATGACGACGAGCATCTGGATCTGCTGCACGTCGTTTGTCGTGCGGGTGATGAGCGACGGCGCGCCGAAGACGTTCAGTTCGGCGAGAGAGAAGCTCTGAACCTTGTGG
This sequence comes from Coriobacteriia bacterium, assembly GCA_030652115.1. Classification (NCBI taxonomy): domain Bacteria; kingdom Bacillati; phylum Actinomycetota; class Coriobacteriia; species Coriobacteriia bacterium. The sequence goes on from JAUSBK010000001.1 coordinate 478,683, forward strand.
AAGACCGCGTGGCGCAGGTCGCGTCCAAAGGCCATCGCCGTTCGAGATCCCCAGTAGACCGAGATGATCGAGACCACGCCGAGAACGAGGGTGACGGCCAGCATGATCGTGCCCTCGCGAAGGATGAAGTCCGTGTCGCCCTTGGCCACACCGTCGTTGATGATGTTCGCGTTCAGATCGGGCAGGTAGAGGTTCGCGATCGCCTGGATGAGCACGAGTGTCGATACCAGGGCGATCTGCTTCCAGTAGGGCTTGAGATAGCGGAAGATCCGCATCATTGCGGCCCCTCCTCTGCGTGTCCGGGGTGGACCCAGGCGCCCACGCCACGCTGCTTGAGGACGGCCTCCACATGATCGTTCACCGCGCCGAGGATGCGCGCGAACTCCCGCTTATCGGCATCGGGCATCGAGCCCATGCTGACGTTCAGCATGTCCACGAAGCCCGCGTGCATCTCATCCGCGAGCGCGCGGCCAGCCTCGGTGAGGTACACGCGCGAGACGCGCGAGTCGGCTTCGTCCGGCCGGCGCTCGATCACCTCGGCGCCCTCCATCCGCTGCAGCATGGTGGTCACGGTCGGCCGGGAGACGTGCAGCATCTCCGCCAGGTCACTTTGGCTCATGCCGTCGCGGTGGGCGAGCGCCTGCAGGCAGCCCGCCTGCGCCGGATGCATGCTCTCCTCGGCGAAAGTCGCCATCAGCAGGCGCCGATGGAGCATCATCGCACGCTTGAACGCGCGGAACGCTTCCATCGTAGTGGCGTCGACCTCTTCGGGGCCGAACTCGAACACAGGGTGGGTCACGGGATCACTCCCTTGCGGTGATTGTTAGCGACCGAAAGATTAGCAGACTAATGGTTAGGTCGCTAATCTAATGCACCGGAACGTCGAATGCAAGGTTCTCGCGAGGAGCCGGTGCGCTACACTCGGACGTGGCCCGATCGGGTGAAAGGGGCGGAGCGCATGAACAAGGACCTCATCGGCTCGGAGATCACCGCCGCGATGCGTGCACACGACAAGCCGCGGCTGTCGATCCTGCGTCAGGTGAAGAACGAGATCGACATCAAGGAGAAGGAGTCGCAGCGAGACGTCACTGATGAGGAGGTCATCGCCGCGCTCAAGAAGGTGCTCAAGCAGACGGGCGAGACGCTCGAAGGGTCGATCAAGGTGGGCACCGACGACGCGCGGACGGCGCTGCTCGCCGGGCAGGTGGCCATCCTCGAGGGCTACCTGCCGGCGCAGGTGACCGGCGACGCGCTCGCGCAGGTCGTCGAGTGCGTGATCGCCGACGGCGGCTTTACTGAGAAGCGCGACATGGGCCGGGTCATCGCCGCCGCGGCCGCCCGATGCGGCGGCAACTGCGACAAGGCCGAGCTTGCCCGCGTCGCCGGATCGAAGCTGGGCTGAGCGCCATGGACCTCACGCCGCACCACATCGGCATCGTCGTGAGCGACCTCGAGCGCTCGAAGGCGTTCTACCGCACGCTCGGCTTCGAGCAGGCCGCCGAGCGCGTGGGCGAGGACAAGACGCTCTCGTTTCTCCGGCTCGGCGCGATCCAGTTGGAGCTCTTCTGGTATCGCGAGCCGGTGCCGGCTGCCGAGGTGCCTTCGCGGGTCCTCGGCTTCAAACACCTCGCGCTCGAGACGCACGACATCGACGCGGCGTTCGCAGAACTCCGCTCGGCGGGTGTACTGCCCGAGGATGCGGCCATCCGCGAGATCCCGCCAGACTGGCGGCTCCTGTTCTTCAACGACCCCGACGGGGTCGAGATCGAGATCAAGCAGGCGTAACGTCGGCGGCCGCGCAAGCGCGGGCGCCCGGAAGGGAACGTGATGCGGGTGAAGCGGATTCTTGGTGTGCTCCTGATCGTACTTGTTGTGGCGGCCGCGCTGGCGGGCTGCACTGACGAGACCACTCCGGATGAGTCAGGGACCACCGGCACCGAGGCGGAGCCAAACGAGCAGCCCGCAGGCGAGTGGGCCTCGACGCTTCCGATGGAGCCGGGCTACGCCTGGGACATCGCCATGTACCCCGGTGGCGGCACCCTGCCGGTCGCGCTTCCCGTGGCCGGCCCGTGGACGCTCGAGGCGGGCGCCGACTGGGCGGTGAGCACCACCGAGATCGTGGACCCCGCAGACGTTGATGGCATCGACGCTTTCACCGACTACGACTACGTGGTGAAGGCGTCCGACGCCACTGCGACCTACTTCTATCCGCGTCAGGTGACCGGCGAGTGGATGCTCCAGCTCGGCAAGATCACCCTGACCGGCGACCAGGCCACGGCTGAGCCCTACGCCAACCCGCTCAAGTTCTGGCCGGTCGACTTCGAGGTTGGGGAGACCTTCGTGGTCTCGGACACCGGCAGCTTCGGCATCAACGCCACCGTGCTCGCCAAGAGCGCGGTGACGACCCCGGCCGGCACGATCGACGAGGCGTACCTGGTGCGGTTCGACTACACGCCGCTCGCCGAGGGCGCGATGGAGGGCACCCAGTACTACATCCTGTCGCCCGAGGTCGGCTTCGTGGCGCTCTTCAGCGTCGCGGCCGGCGATGAGGCGACCGGCTTCACGGCGCTCGACTCCGCGCAGGTGCTCGTGACGATGCCCGAGAAGCGATAGCGCTCCAGCCGATCGGAGGAACCATGCTGAACCCCACGCTCGAGCTCATCGAGCGGCGCCGTTCCACGCGCGTCTACGATCCAGCGCCGCTTGCCGCCGAGGAGCGCGAGGCTATCCTGCACGCCGCACTGCGGGCGCCCACCGCCGGCGGCATGGTGCTCTACACGATTCTCGAGGTCGAGGACCAGGCGCTGAAAGACCGCCTGGCGATCACCTGCGATGATCAGCCGTTCATCGCCAAGGCCCCGTGGGTCCTGGTCTTCGTCGCTGACTACCAGAAGTGGCTCGACCTGTTCGAAGCGAGCGGGTGCTTCGAGATCGACGACATCGCGCCTCGCAGGTCCCCGGGCGCAGGCGACCTGCTGCTCGCATGTTCCGACGCGCTGATCGCCGCGCAGACCGCCGTGATCGCCGCCGAGTCGCTCGGCATCGGGTCGTGCTACATCGGCGACGTTCTGGAAAACGGCGAGATCCACGCCGAGCTGCTCGGCCTGCCGGCTTACACGCTGCCGATCGCGATGGTGTGCTTCGGCCGGCCGCTCAAGGAGCAGGAGCCGATCGAGCACTTCGGCAGGCACCTCGTGCATCGGGACCGCTATCGACGCCTGGAGGCGTCGGAACTCGCCGAGGTGGCCACGGACCTGGAGCGCCTCCACGCGCCTCACGGGCTTCCTCCTGGCGTCACGAGCTATCCGCAGGCGGTGTACCGGCGCAAGTTCACGCCCGCCTACATGGATGAGATGAACCGGTCGGTCGCCTGGTGGCTGGAGCGCTGGCAGGGCCGATAGGCAAGGGCGCGCTACCCGATCGTCTCGGGCAGAGGGCGGGCGTCGGCGAACCACTCGCCTTCGAAGTCGCCCTCGGCGATACGGTCGATCGGCAGGCGCAGGTAGCGCCCGCGCGCCTCGACTGCCACGGTGCCGTCGTCGAGCAGGATCTCGCCGGTGCCCTCGAACAGGCGTCCCGAGTCCTTGGTGATGCGGGCGTGCGCCACCACGTCGCCGTCGAGCGGCACGGGCTTGCGATAGCGGACGGTAAGCTCGACGGTGACGCCCCAGGCGCTGGGATCGGTCAGGTTGATGGCGCGTCCGATCGCCTCGTCGAGGATGGTGGAAGCGAGCCCCCCGTGGAGTCTGCCGGGATACCCCTGATGTTCGGTGCGGGGCCTGAAGACCCCCACGAGCTCCCCGTTGTCGAGCTCGAAGAATCGGGCGTGCAGCCCGGCTGTGTTCTCGATGCCGCACACCATGCACATGCGGCTGACGTTCTGTGCGGCGCGTACCGTTGGGGCCATGGCCATCCTTCCGCTCGGGGCGTCTCATTGTAGTCTGACTGCATGGTGCGTCGGTGCCGCCGTGGGGACATACTCGAGGGGACGCCGAGTATCGGGGGTCGAGAATGCACGAGGAGTACATGCGGCGAGCCATCGCGCTCAGCCGCGAGAAGATGCGCGAGGACGAGGGTGGGCCGTTTGCGGCCATCGTCGTGCGCGACGGCGCCATCGTCGGCGAGGGGTGGAACCAGGTCACGGGCCACAACGACCCGACCGCGCACGCCGAGATCGTGGCCATCCGTGAGGCTTGCCGCACGCTCGGCACCTTCTCGCTCGAGGGCTGCGTCATCTACACGAGTTGTGAGCCGTGCCCGATGTGTCTTTCGGCGATCCACTGGGCGCACATCGATTCTGTCTTCTACGCCAATACCGCCGACGATGCTGCAGCCATCGGCTTCGACGATGCGCGGCTCTACCACGAGCTCGCGCTCTCGCCCGACGAGCGCACATTGCCGATGGCGCGCCTGCTCGCGGGCGAGGCCATCGAGGTGTTTCGCGAGTGGGCGGCGGATCCCGACCGGGTGCCGTACTGATGGCCGACTGGCACGCACTCCTCGCCTGCCCGCACTGCGGTGGAGCCCTTGCGGAGACGGCCGGCGCACTCGTCTGCACGCAGGGCCACTCGTTCGACATCGCGCGGCAAGGCTACGTGAACCTGCTGCCCGGTGGCGCCCGGGCGGACACCGCCGATACCCCGGAGATGGTGGCCGCTCGCGTGGACTTCCTCGCGCGGGGCCATTTTACGGCGCTCGACGAGGCGCTCGCCGAGGCGGCCGAGAGGGCCGCCGCAGACGTCGCGGGCTGCGTCGTGGATGTGGGAGCCGGGACGGGCGAGCACCTGGCGGCCGTGCTCGAGCGGCTGCCGGAGCGCACGGGTCTGGCGCTCGACATCTCGAAGCACGCAGCGCGGCGGGCCGCCAGGGCGCACGACCGTATCGGCGCGGTGGTCTGCGACGCGTGGGCGGCGCTGCCGCTGCGCGACGGGATCGCCGCGGTGGTGATGAGCGTGTTCTCGCCTCGCAACGCTGCCGAGTTCGCGCGGGTTCTCGCGCCCGACGGTGCGCTCATCGTGGCCGCACCGAACCCCGAGCATCTTGCGGGGCTCGTCGGCCCACTCGGCATGGTGAGCGTGGACGAGCGCAAGGAGGAGCGGCTGGAGGCGACGCTCGGCGGGCACTTCCACCGCGCTGACGGCACGCGCGTGTTGCGCGAACTGCAGCTTTCGCGAGATGACGCGCTCGCCGCGGCGCTCATGGGGCCGAGTGCGCACCATCTTGATCCCGACGAGACCGTCCGAAAGCTGGCCGCACTCGGCGAGCCGCTGGCGGTCACGCTGTCGGTCACGGTGAGTACGTGGAGACCGAAAGGAGCGTAGCCGATGGACGATCCTGCCCGCGACGCAACTGCCCGGGTGGCGGAGCACCTGCGGCTCCTCACGACGTTTCCCGACCGCCACGTGGGCGGCGAGGGCAATCGTGCGGCCACGTCGCTCTTCGCCGACGAGATGGCCTCTTTGGGACTCGACGTTCGGCGCGTCCCGATGACGTGCGTCGAGTGGGTGCCGGGGTCCGCGTGGCTCGAGGTCGGGGGTCAGCACCCTGCCGTGCATGTCGGACCATACTCGCTGCCGTGCGAACTCGAAGCGCCGTTCGTGGCGGTCTCGAGCATCGAGGAGCTGGAGAGCGAGGTGGTGCGTGGCGCTGTGGTGCTTCTCCACGGCCAGGTTGCGACGGGCCAGGTCATGCCGCGCAACTTCACCTTCTACAATCCCGACAGCCATCGGCGCGTCTATCAGGCGCTCGACACGTTCGCGCCTGCTGCCGTCGTGGCCGCGACAGGCCGTGACCCTGAGATGGTGGGGAGCCAGTACCCGTTCCCGCTGTTCGAGGACGGCGACTTGGACATCCCGAACGCCTACATCACCGACGTCGAGGGCGCGCAGTTGGTGGCTCTCGGCGAAACTCGTGCCCGGCTGCGCATCGCATCGCAGCGGCTGCCGGCGACTGCCGAGCATGTGGTGGCCACGCTCCCGGGCACCGGGGACGGCCGCATTGTAGTGACCGCTCACATCGACAGCCGACGCGGTTCACCCGGTGCGCTCGACAACGCCACCGGGGTGGCCACGCTGCTCGAGGTCGCGCGGCTGCTGTCGGAGGACTACGCCGGCGAGGCCGCCATCGAGTTCGTGCCGTTCAACGGCGAGGACGACTACGCCAACCCCGGCGAGCTGCAATGGATCGCCGAGAACGACGGCCGCTTTGGCGAGATCGCGCTCGGCATCAACATCGATGACTCCAGCCAGCACGACGCGGTCAACCACGTCTCGTTCTACGGGTGCCCGGAAGGGGTTGAGGGCGCGGTCCGCTCGGCCATGGGGCCGTACCCTGAGATCGCCGAAGGCCCGCAATGGTTCCAGGGCGACCACGCCATCCTCGGCATCTACGGGCGTCCGGCCATCGCGGTCGCCTCGGCCGAGATGATGTCGTTCATGGCGAACTACGCGCACACCGAGGGCGACGTGCTCGAGCTCGCGGATCCCGCGCTCGTGGCGAGGACCGCCGCGTTCATCGCCGATGTCGTCCGTCACGTTTCACCCTTGGCCTAGCCCCGCGACCCAGGTCCAACTATCGAGAAGTACTTCGCGTTCTGTGATACCGGACACGGTATTGCGACCTGCGTATCTCTACGATACTCGCACGCACCCCTTCCGGCAGAGGAGGCCAGCGATGGCGGGATGTCCGAGCAGCGCGTACTGCGTGTTCTACAAGACGATCGAGCCGAGCATCGTTAAGCGCGTCCGGTACGCGTCGATCTACTCGTACTGCAGAGGCGGCGAGCACGCCGTCTGCGCGCTCTACGACAAGGTCGCGACCGGTCTGCCCGTCATGCACAATCTCATGCCCGACGGGTCGATCGGCGAGTATCTCGATGAGGACCGTGCGGTGGTGCACCGCTTCCTGGTGATCGAAGACTCGCCTGTCTTCGCCGCATTGGCCGCGAGCGTGATCTCCTCGCACTTCACCGGCGCCCAGATAGTCCGCAAGTCAACATACGACGATGCCGCCGAGGAACTCGCTGATGGTATGTTCTCAGCGGTGGTCTGCGGGTTCGGCCTTGGCGGGGAGCGCACTGCGCACGACGTACGACGGATCACGACGGCTCCGCTGGTGGTCCTCACCGGGCGGCCCGGCAAGATCGATCCCCCGTCGGGATCCCGCGTGGTACACAAGGGCGCCGGCCCCGAGGCGCTGGCCTCCGCGCTCCGGGCGTGTCTGGCCTAGGCAAGCCGCAACAGACGAGGGCGCCGCATGTGCGGCGCCCTCGGTGAGTTCGGGAGTCTCGCGTGCTACCGCCGCCGGCGACCGCGGCTCCGGCTCGAGCTGAACACCGTGCGAACCGCGCGTGTGGCGGCGCGATCCGGGTTGGGGACGAGCCGCTGCTGCGAGTAGTCGAAGCCCTCGGCGTCGTGCGTCTCGAGCACGGTGCCGATCTTCGTCTCGATATCGCGGAGCTGCTCGTGCTCCTCGGGGGCGAGGAGCGAGACAGCCGTGCCGCTCTTGCCGGCGCGGGCGGTCCTGCCGATGCGGTGGACGTAGTCATCCGGCGAGTTCGGGATGTCGTAGTTCACCACATGGCTCACATCGTCGATGTCGATGCCGCGCGCGACCACGTCGGTGGCCACGAGCACGCGACAGCGGCCGGTCTTGAGGTTGTCGAGCGCGCTCTGGCGCTGGCTCTGCGAGCGGTCGCCGTGGATGGCGGCGCTCTTGATCCCGGCCTGATGCAGCACCTTAGCCACGCGGTCCGCGCGGTGCTTGGTGCGGGTGAAGACGATCACGCGGTCGAGGTTCTGCTCGTTGATGAGGTGCACCAGGAGCTGACCCTTCTGCTGGCCGCCGACCGGGTACACGCGCTGGTCGATGAGCTCGATCGGTGTTGCCGAAGGAGCGACCTCCACGCGGATCGGGTCGTGCAGCGTGGAGCTCACGATGCGCATGACGTCCGAGGACATCGTGGCCGAGAAGAGCAGGTTCTGCCGCTCGGGCGGGATGGTCGCGATTATCTTGCGGACCTGCGGCCAGAAGCCCATGTCGAGCATCCGGTCGGCCTCGTCGAGGACGAGGATCTCCACGTTGGAGAGGTTCGCGATCCTGCGCTCCATGAGATCGAGCAGGCGGCCGGGGGTGGCCACGAGCAGATCCACGCCGCGCTTGAGCGCCTTGGTCTGCGGCTCGTAGCCGACGCCGCCGTACACGACCGCGACACGATGCTTCGTGAACTTGGTCACCTGTATGGCCACTTCTTCGATCTGCTGTGCGAGTTCGCGCGTGGGGGTGACCACGAGCGCTCGGGGTCCGCCGGGCTTGCTCTCGAGACGCTGCAGAAGCGGCAGCACGAAGGCGGCGGTCTTGCCGGTGCCCGTCTGGGCGCAGCCCACGACGTCACGGCCTTCAAGCACCATTGGGATTGCATCACGCTGGATGGGGGTCGGGCTGGTGTAGCCCATCGCCGTCACGGCCTCGAGAAGGCGTGGCGAAAGACCCAGATTGTCGAAACTCAAGTATGAGCTCCTTCCTCGTGCGCCATGTCAGGTCGCACTGCGGCAGACGCAGTCGTTCCGACACATCACGAGGAAGCGAGGAGGGACAACCGAGTCTTAGATTGAGCGCCCACAATGGGGCGGACGCGTTACTCGGCGCATTATAGCTGCTCACAGGCCAGAAAGCGAATCGACCGTCCGCGCGGATCGTGTAGGCCGCATGCAGGTGCTCGCGTAGAATATGCATGAGGCACGCCGTGTGGGGTATGAGAAGCATGAACCGAGGAGGAGCGCCGTGCCCGACAACACCGTGAGCGTTCGCATGTTCGGCTGTCTTCACACGCTGCGCAAAGAGCGCGGCCTTCCTACCACCGCCGATGTCCCGATCGCCGAGGCGGGTGTCACCGCCGCTGGCCTCGCCGAGCAGCTGGATCTCCCGCTCGACATGATCGAGGGCGTCTTCTGCAACCGGACCGTGTACCCGATGAGCTACCCGATCCGGCCCGGCGACCGCGTTGCATTCGTGCCCAAGGGCACGCCCGGTCCGCATCGGTTCTACCTCGGCCTGTACGCGGCGGGCCAGGAAGAGGGCGCATCCGACGCGCCGCCTACCGATGGGGACTGACTCGGCCGCTGCGCACCGAGGCAAAGGCACTGAATAGGGGGATTAACTGGGAGGTGGACCACCACGGCGCATGCTCTCCGGCCAGTGAGCAGCGCCGTGAACAACGAAGGGAGCGGCATATGCGGGACATCGTGCGTGTCAACATGGCTACCGGCGCCATCACTCGGGAACCACTTCCCGATGGATGGGCGCGCTACGGTGGCCGGGCGCTGACCTCCGCGCTCGTGTTCAAGGAGGTACCGGCCGACTCGGATCCTCTGGGCCCAGACAACAAGCTCGTCTTTGCGCCCGGCCTCCTCGGTGGCACGTCCGCTCCGAACGGCGGGCGGTTGTCCGTGGGTGCGAAGAGCCCGCTGACCGGCGGTCTGAAAGAGGCGAACGTCGGTGGTCAGGCGGCGCACGCCCTCGCTAAGCAGGGCATCGCCGCTCTGGTCATCGAGGGTAAGCCTGCTGACGCTGCGGCTCGCTACCTGCTCGTGCTCGAGGCCGATGGAGCGATGAAGCTCGAGCGTATGGACGCATGGGCGGGTCTCGGCAACTACGCTACCGCCGATGCGATCAAGGAAACCCGTCCGGCCGATGACCGGTATGCGACCATCACCAACGGGCCGGCCGGTGAGATGCTTCTCAAGGCGGCCGCGATCGCCGTGTCAGATCCGAAGATGTACCCGAACCGCTTCGCCGGTCGCGGTGGCCTCGGCGCCGTCATGGGCAGCAAAGGCCTCAAGGCGATCGTCGTGTCGGACAAGGGTCTCCCGTACGTTGAGCATGCGGACAAGGATGCCTTCAACGCCGCGGTGAAGAAGTTCGCGAACGCGCTGACCACGCACGCCGTGTCGGGTCAGGCGCTGCCGACGTATGGCACGAATGTCCTTGCCAACATCATCAACGAGGCTGGCGGCTATCCCACGCGCAACTTCTCGGCCGGTCAGTTCGAGGGCGTTGAGAACATCTCCGGAGAGACGATGCGGGAGATGACCCTGGAGCGCGGCGGCAACGTCAAGCACGGGTGCCACACCGGTTGTGTGATCCAGTGCTCGCGCTACTGGTACGACAAGGATGGCCACTACAAGACCAAGGGTATGGAGTACGAGAACGTCTGGTCACTCGGCGCCGACTGCGGTATCGATGACCTTGACGCCATCGGCGACCTCGACCGCGAGGTCAGCGACCTGGGACTCGACGCCATCGAGATGGGCGCAACGCTCGCCGTCTACATGGACTCCGGCAAGATCGCATTCGGGGACGGCGCTGCCGCTCTCGCCGCGATCAAAGAGATCTGGACCGGCACCGAGTTGGGCAAGACCCTCGGCCAGGGTGCCGAAGTGACCGGCAAGGCGTTCGGCGTGAAGAACATCCCGGTCGTGAAGCACCAGGCGCTGCCGGCGTACGACCCGCGCCCGATCCAGGGCATCGGCGTCACGTACGCCACGTCTACGCAGGGCGCCGATCACACCGCCGGCTACTCGATCACCGCAAACGTGCTCGCTGTCGGCGGCAGCGTCGATCCGCTGAAGCCGGAGGGACAGGCGGCGCTTTCGCAGGGCTTGCAGATCGCGACCGGAATGCTCGACGCATTCGGTCTGTGCATCTTCGTCGCGTTCCCGGTCCTCGACATGCCCGAGGCCTTCGAGGCAATCTTCGAATTGGCCGAGGCGCACACGGGACTCAAGTGGGATGCGGATGCGCTCATGCAGGTCGGCAAGGAGACGCTGACCTACGAGCGGCTCTTCAACGAGCATGCGGGCTTCACGAACGCCGACGACCGCCTGCCGAAGTACTTCTACGAAGAGAAGCTCCCGCCGCACAACGTGGTCTTCACGGTCACGGACGAGGAACTCGACAGCGTGCACGACTTCGTGCCGGCTGTTGCTGCTTCACTCGGCATCAAGTAGGCAAGTGGCACAAGTACGCGCCCCGTGGCATCGTGAGTCCAGCGGTGTCACGGGGCGCGTACGCGCCGGGGAGGTTCACGTGAAGGTCGACGTGGTGCTCTTCGCCCATCTGGCCACCTTCCAGCCCGACGGCAAAGGGGGCAGGCATTCGCGTGCTTTCGACCTCGCGGAAGGCACCATCATCGCCGAGGTCGTGGAGATGATAGGCTTGCCTGACGAGCCCCGCGTGGTCTTCGTGAACAGCCGCCATGCGCCGGAAGACCAGGAACTCTTCGAGGGAGACCGGCTTGCGATCTTCCCGCCTGTAGCCGGAGGTTAGTGTGATGCCCGAGTGGGACACCGACCCACGTCTTGCGGACAAGCGTGTGGCGATCATCGGCTGTGGGGGGCTCGGCAGCAATGTGGCCGGGATGCTCGTGCGTGCCGGGGTGGGCCACCTCCTGCTCATCGACTTCGACACTGTTACTCAGTCGAACCTCAACCGCCAGTTCTTCTTCGCCGACCAGGTGGGCATGCTCAAGACGGACGCGCTTGCACTCAACCTCCGCCGGATCCGTCCGGACGTCGAGCTCGTGCTCCATCCCGAGCGGCTGACGACTGCAACACTCGTGTCAGCCATCCGCGATACCGATGTGGCGATCGAGGCGGTCGATGCCGCCGACACCAAGGCGACGATAACCGCGGCATTCATGGACCACCTTCCGCTCATGCCGCTGGTGACCGCATCGGGGATCGCGGGGTGCGGCTCGGCGAACACGATCGTCACCGAGCGTCTCGCCGAAAGGCTCTACCTCGTCGGCGATCTCACAAGCGATGTGAGCGTCGGCCTGCCGCTGTACGCCACGCGTGTGATGGTGGCTGCGGCTGCGCAGGCGCACATGGCGCTCAGACTGCTTCTCGGCGAGAGCGAACCGTAGGTCGCCATCCACGGCTCAGAACGGCAGGAACACGAGCAGGGCCCCGCATCGCGCGGAGCCCTGCTCCATACTCTGCTTGGATCGTCGGGCTACTGGACGGTGGGATAACCGGGGACCGTGGCCGGATCGAAGCCGGTGAGGCCTCCCATGCCGGCGTCGTTGGTCCAGCCGCTCATGCCGAACTTCATGTTGGAGGCGTCGTAGCCCATGAGGATCAGGAACATAGTGGCTTCTCCACCGGTGTGGCCGGTGTAGCAGTAGATGATGATCTTCTTGCTGGGATCGACCTTGTCGAGGTTGTCGGCGATGTCGGTCCACAGGATGTTGATGGCTCCATCGATGTGGCCCTTGGCGTAGTCCTCGGGCTTGCGCACCGAGATGATCTGATAGTCCGAGTCCTTGGCCTGCACGATGCTGTAAACGTCCTCGGGGGCGATCGTGGGGGCGGCGTCGCTGGCGAAGTACGCCTTGGCCTGTCCCTTGATGGCCTCGGCCACGTCGGCGTACTCGTCGTCGAGCTCCGGTGCCTCGAACGGGCCAGCAGCCTCGGTGGGCGTGCTGACGGTGGGATAGCCCGCGCCGGCCTTACCGGGGATGTCCACGCCAACGATAGCCTTGTCGGCTATCCAGCCGGCCATGCCGAACTTCAGAGTGTATGCATCGTAGCCGAGCATGTTCCAAACCATGTTCGTCATCGAGGCGGTGTGACCCGTGTAGCACACGACGACGATCTTCTTGGTGTCGTCGAGCTTCGCGAGGCTCTCGTCATCCGCGGTCGTCTTGAACGGTATGTTGATCGAGCCTTCGATGTGACCGAGGGCGTAGTGCTCGGCCGAACGGATGTCGACGATCTGATAATCCGGATCCTTGTCGGTCACGATCTTCAGCAGGTCAGCTCCCGCGATGGTGGGAACCGGCTCGTTCTTGAAGTACTCGTTCGCCGCCTCGATCATGGCGGCTCTCATGTCGGCGGACGGCTCGCTCGCTGTGGTCTCCTCGGCGACCTCTTCCTCGACCGCCGGCTCTTCAGTGGCGCACCCCGGCACGGCCACCAGGCCGAGCACGAGGACTGCGGCCAGAAGGGCGGTCATCCAGCGCTTGTAACTCATGGTGGATCCTCCTGTTCGTGCAGTCTGCGGCGAGATGGTCGCCGCGGCCCCTGTGCGGTCAGTCCCTGTTGGAGAGTTGCTTGAGTGTTACCGACACGAGCGAGATGAAGTTCGCGAAGAACGTCTCGAACGATCCGATCTCATCGGTCGTCCCATCTGGCTGGAAGACGGCTTCGAAGTCGCCGCCGGCCAGGCGCACCGAGATGTCCTGCATGTGCTCGGTCATGCGCGCCAGGCGCTTCAGCACAAGGGTGTCGATGAGTGCGCCGATGGTCAGCGCAGCGGCGACGAGCGTCAGGGCGACGGCCAGGAGCGTCCGCGCGAGCGCGGTTGCCGACTGATCGGCCTGAACAGAGAGGTCCTTGACCGCGTAGACGATGCCGATCGGCTCGGTACCGCCGGCATAGACCGGAAACGCTGCGTGTGCCGAGCTCCAGCCACTGTCGTCCGAGCGGATTCCCCAGTAGGCGCTGTCTTCCGGTGTGCTGTGGCACGCGTTCCAGCAGGCGCCGTTCGTCATCCCGATGAGCGCGCCTTCGTCGGTGAGATCGGACGGGGTGGCCTCGAACTGCATGTCGCCAATCACTGCGGAATCGGTGTTCGCCAGTAGCGCATAGGCGCTGTCTTCGTCCCACAGCGAAGGCTGGTCGATCGACTCCCGCGCATGGATGTACGCGCCTTCGTCAACGGCGTCCTCGTACACGAACAGTGCGTACTCGACGCCCGTGACCGACTTCATCTCCTTGAGCACCTGTTGCGCGCGCGAGGGCTCCGCGATGGGGTGGAATCCGTCCGGTGGTGAGAACTGCTCCCAGGCGACGAGCCCCTGGGCGGCAGTCCCGCTGGCCGACTCCGTGAGACTGTCGGCGTAGGACTGGTGCAGGAACATCATCAGCACCACAGCGCCGAGCAGGTTGACGATGACCACACTCGCAAGTATGCGGGTACGGATTGAGAGATTCTTCATGCGGTGCTGCCCCCTTGCCGGTCGTCTTGATCTGCACTCCATGGCCAGCGCGCCTGCGCGGAGCATCTCCTGCTCGCCGGGGCGCACCGCGCGCTACAGTCTGATGCCGAGGACCTCCTCGGCGGCCTTGCGCAGCAACTCGATCTTCGTAGAGTCGTCGGGGTCGTCGGGCTTGATGAGTGAGATGATGAATCCTGATCTCATGGCGATCGCACCCCGGGTCTTGAAGACATCGAGGTGGTTGCTCCGTATGTGCTGCTCGATCTTCTCTGCGTAGTCGTACAGAATGCCCATGTTGCTCACACCCCCTTGCGACATTATCTTCATGTTCGGCAAGTTTTGCACTCCTCATGAGAGCGAAGAGAGATTTGGCCGGGCCAGATGCGTGTCTGCGGGTTCCGTCTGTCTGTGTTCGAGACGCCGCTCGTGCTACGGTGCCCGCATGATCACCACGTTCCGATACGCGGCTACCTGCCCCAAGGGCGTCGAGCCGCTTCTTGCGGCCGAGCTGCGCGCACTCGGTGTCGCCGAGGTGCGCGAGACGCGTGCGGCGGTGACCTTTACGGGTCCTGTTGAGGCCGGGTACCGGGCGTGCCTCTGGTCGAGGCTCGCCGCCCGGGTGCTCATCAACCTCGCCGAGTTCCCCGCGGCTACCGCAGACGAGCTGTACGCGGGAGTTGCGGCCCTTCCGTGGGAGGAGCACCTCGCTGCTGACGGGACGCTCGCGATCGACGTCGTCGGCGCGACCTCCGGGCTCACGCACACACGCTTCACGGCGCAGAAGGCGAAGGATGCGATCGTCGACCGGCTGCGCGAACGGACCGGGAACCGGCCCTCCGTGGAGTTCGAGCGACCGGACCTGCGCGTGAATCTGCGTCTGGCGCGTGAGCGAGCGATTCTCTCGATCGACCTCTCGGGCGAACCGCTCCACGAACGCGGCTATCGCACGCCGGGCGAGCAGGCCGAGGCGCCACTCAAGGAGAACCTGGCGGCGGCGGTGCTCGTGCGCGCCGGGTGGCCTGAAGTCGCCGCGGCCGGCGGCGCGCTCGTAGACCCGATGTGCGGCTCGGGCACGCTTCTGGTGGAAGGCGCGCTCATGGCCGCCGACCAGGCTCCGGGGCTCCTGCGCGAGTACTGGGGATTCACGGGCTGGCTCGGCCATGACGCCGACGCGTGGCACGGGCTGCTCGACGAGGCCGACGACCGTGCCGAGGCCGGCCGCGACCGGTTGCCGGTGATCGCCGGCTTCGACGAGGACGCGAGCGCCATTGCGCTTGCGCTCGCATGCGCGAAGCGCGCGGGCTTCGGCGCCGCCATCACCGTGGAGCAGCGTGAACTCAGGTCGCTCAGGGCGCCCGCCGGCGCACGGCCGGGGCTCCTCGTGACCAACCCGCCGTACGGCGTTCGCCTCGGCGAGAGCGAGGCGCTGGTGCCCCTCTACGCCACGCTCGGCGAGCGGCTGCTCGCGGAGTTCGACGGGTGGCAGGCTGCGATCCTCACGAGTGACGAGTCGCTTGCGCGCGCGACCGGCTTGCGGAGCTCGGTGGCGCACACCCTCTACAACGGCACGATCGAGGTGAAGCTCTACCGATTCGAGGTCGCTCGCACCCAGGTGCGTGCCGAGGTGCGTCGCGCGCCAGATGCTCGCTCGGCAGGCGCTCAGATCCTCGAGAACCGGCTGCGCAAGAATGTCCGCCACCTCGGCAAGTGGGCGCGGCGCGAGGGCGTGACGTGCTACCGCGTCTACGACGCCGATCTGCCCGAGTACGCGGTGGCGATCGACCTCTACGAGGGCGCGGGTCCCGACGCCGGTCGGCGCCTTGCGCACCTGGCCGAGTACGCGCCGCCGCCGGAGATCGACGCGGCGATGGCTGAGGCGCGTCTGGCCGAGGCGATCGAGGTTGCCTCGGCCGTGCTCGAGGTCGCGCCCGCAGACGTGGCCGTGAAGGTGCGGCGCCGTCAGCGCGGCACCTCGCAGTACGAGAAGCTCGCCGAACGCGGCGAGTTCGTGGAGGTCGCCGAGGGCGGGCTGCGCTTCCAGGTGAACCTGCACGACTACCTCGACACCGGGCTCTTCCTCGATCACCGCCCGGCGCGTGCGATGCTGCGCGAGCTGGCGGCAGGCAAGCGCGTCTGCAACCTCTTCGCGTACACCGGTGCCGCGAGCGTGTACGCGGCGGCCGGCGGCGCCTCGGCGGTCCACACCGTGGACCTCTCGGAGACGTACGTCGAGTGGGCGAGGCGCAACATGGCGCTCAACGGCTATGCCGAGGCCACAGGCGTGCGCTTCTTCGCGACCGATGCGCTCAGGTGGCTTGCCGAGGAGCGGCGGCGGGTCGAGGGCGGCCTCGCCGAGCCGTACGGCGTCGTCTTCTGCGATCCGCCCACGTACTCATCGAGCAAGAAGATGACGCAGGGGACGTTCGACGTTCAGCGCGACCACGTGCCGCTGGTGACCGATGCGGCGGCCCTGCTCGCAGACGACGGGGTGCTCGTGTTCTCCACGAACCTGCGGACGTTCAAGCTCGACTCTGCGTCGCTTGCGGACCTGGCGATCGAGGATGTCACGCCGGCGACCATCCCGCCGGACTTCGCGCGCACGCCGCGGGTTCACCAGTGCTTCCTGGTGCGACAGCGGTAGGCAGCCGGGAATTCGCCAGGTTTCAGATGCTTCCACGGGTCCAGCTGTGCGGCTACGCTATGCGGAGGCGTGGTCGTGTCCGGCAGAGCACGTCGACCGACAACAGGGGGTCTCCATGTACGACGCTGCTGCGCTGCCGAACGCACCGCGGCAACTCGAGCCGCTCGTGCGCAACGGCACGATCCCCGCGAGGCGGGTATGGATCATGCTCGCCCTTCGGTCCTTTGTCTCTTTCACGCTGCTGCTTACCGTGGCGGGGATCTTCGCCGCGCGCGGGAGTGCCGATGCGGTACTCGAGTCTGCTGCCTGGTGGCTGTGGTTCGTGACCATCACCAACGTCCTGACCGTGGTACTGATGCGCCGGTTCGCCCATGCCGAAGGGCTTCGGCTGCGAGACCTGTACTTCGTGAACCGTGCCTCGTGGAAGGGCGACTTGCTCTGGCTGGTCCTCGGTCTGGTGGTCACAGCGGTCGTGGCACAAGCCCCCGGCCTGGCACTCGCGAAGGCCCTGTGGGGAGATGCCGCATTCCCCAACGATATGCTGTTCCAGCCGCTCCCCCTGCTTGCGGTCTATCCGTTGTTCGTCCTCATGCCCACCATCCACGCCTTCGCCGAGCTGCCGCTGTACTGGGGCTACGTCGCGCCGCGGCTGCGCGCCCGCGGGATGAGCGCATGGCTCACGATCCTGCTGGTCGCCTCGGTGCTCTCGGTGCAGCACATGTTCTTCAGCTTCCAGCTCGACTGGCGATATGACCTGTGGCTTGCGGTGAAGTTCCTGCCGTTCGCGGTGTGGACCGGCTACTTGGTGCACCGCCGTCCGACCGTCTTGCCGTACATGATGGCGGCGCACTTTGCGCTCGATGCGATGCTTCCCGTGCTGGTCTACATGGTCTCGACCGGCGTCTCACTGAGCTGACGAGGGGAGACCTCGTACTCGAGTCTCACCTCATGCTGAAGCCGCTGGTCTCCTCGGGTTCGCTCCACCGGACGTCCACGCGTTCGACCGACGCTCGTGGTGGTCCCTCGTGACACCAGGCGATCAGCCGCTCGACTGCGGCCCGTGGTCCCTCGAAGACGGCCTCCACGTCCTCGCCGGCGTTACGCACCCAGCCCGCGAGGCCGAGCGATCGTGCCTCATCGGCGGTGCTCTGGCGAAAGTAGACGCGCTGGACGCGCCCGCTGATGACGAGGTGCGCGCGGACGACTTCCTCGGCTGACATAGGCACTCCCCCCAGAAATCCGCTCCCTGCCGAGCCTACCTGCGACGGCGTGCTCCAGCTACTACTGCTGGGGCGCCATCGGCGTTTGCTGCTCGAGCAGGCCCGAGCCGATGACCTGCCTGAACACATCATCCGGGATCGTCGTGTCCCAGTTGCCGGTGAGCTTCGCCGCGCCGATGATCCCGAACCACAGTATCACCACGAGCAGCGGCCATACCCACGGCGCGATGCGCACTCGACCGGCCACCTTGGCCTGAAGACAGCCGTCGACGGGGCACACCCTCACGCAGTCCATGCAGCCGTCGCACTCGGGCGCGCGGACGGTACTCGCGTGCTGCACGTCGACGAGCGCATGGCACGACTTCGTGCAGCGCGAGCAGTCGATGCACGTCTCGGCGTTGCGCGTCACGGCGCACGGCGACGCCATGCCCACGACCGAGTAGAGCGCGCCCAACGGGCAGGCATAGCGGCACCACACCGGTCCGAACAGCATGGACAGCACGAAGGCCAGCAGCCCCACGATGATGAAGAGCGGGTGGCCGAATCCTTCGATGATCTTGATGTCCGCCACCCACATGTACGGCAGCTCGCGGAAGCCGACCGCCTCCGAGACGGACACCAGCCCCACGAATGCGAAGAAGCCGAAGCCGAGCAGGTAGCGCAGGCCCCGGCCGGCGAGGTCGAGCCACTTCGGCAGCGGGACGTTCTTGCCGCCGAGGAGGCGTCTGCCGATCGCCGCGGCGCTCTCCCACACCGTGCCGACCGGGCAGATCCAGCCGCAGAAGCCGCGCTTGAACAGGAGCGAGGTGGCAAGCGCGCCGAGGATGATCACGAGCCCCGCAGGCAGCAGCGTGTCCCAGCCTCCGCCCTTGATCCAGCCGAAGAAACTCGTGAAGTGGCCAACGGGGAGGATGCCCGCAACCGCTTCCGGCCTCGGCACGTACGGCCCTTCGCCGCGGGCCCATGCAGCGAAAGCCAGCAGGCGGAATGCGAGCCAGACGAAGAGGGCGAGGAACGCGCCCTTCACGAACCAGCGGGACCGAGCCGCATCGAGCGCGCGACGGGGGAGATCGGACATGCGGCGGGACCTTTCGTCGGAGTCGTTCGGCGCGATGACGTATCGCCGCTGCCGGACGGTGACGCACGAGCACGGATTCTAGCAGAGGCCGTGCCGGGGCAGCGTGTTGGCCCTACACTAGCGCGTTGCCGAATCGTCGCGTACACTTTTTGCGGGGCCAGAGGCGGCCCTTTGGATCTGCGGCGTGACACCCGCGGGCTCGCGGGGGACGAGTCGCGCCGCAACTGTTTTGCCCTACGGGGCGAGAGGATGGGTTTCATGGCACAGGGTACCGTCAAGTGGTTCAATCCGGACAAGGGCTACGGCTTCATCTCGCGTGAGGATGGCGACGATCTGTTCGTCCACTTCTCCGAGATCCAGGGCGATGGCTTCAAGACCCTCGATGAGGGTGCGGCTGTCGAGTTTGACGTCACCGCCGGCCAGAATGGCAAGATGCAGGCGAGCAACGTTCGCAAGGCATAGCCTTCGGCTCAACATGACACCACAGGGAGCGGCCCCAATAGGGGCCGCTCTTCTTGTCTCAGAGGATGTGTCGTGTGCTAGCGTGGACGCGGCCGTGAGAGGAGCTGGCGATGAACGGATGGATCGGGGTTGCGGCGGGCGGAGCCATCGGCGCATCGCTGCGCTACGGGGCGACTCTGCTGTTTGCGCGCTCTGAGTCCGGAGCCTTCCCCTGGCACACGCTCGGCGTGAACGTGCTCGGCGCCTTCGCCCTTGGGCTGCTGATGGCCCTGCTGCCCGAAGGTGACGCCGCTGAGCAGTGGCGGCTGTTCCTCGGCGTGGGTGTGCTCGGTGGCTTCACCACATTCTCGACGTTCTCGTTTGAAGCGCTCTCACTCGCCCAGCACGGTTCTTGGGGGCCGGCAGCGGGGTACGTGCTCGGCAGCGTGGGAGCTGCGCTCGCAGGCGTCGCAGCTGGCTACGCGCTTGGGCGGGCACTCTAGGAGCACCCGCCCGAAGGCCGCAACGTGTCCGCGAGACTACTGCCGCGCGGCGTTCGCAAGAATCGCGTCGTGCCAGTACTGCGCCATGCCCGCGTGGATCTTCTCGTACGTGGCCGTGAAGCGCGGGTCCGCGATGTACATCTCGGCCAGGTTCACGTGCATCTTGTGCGAGCACGCATAGAACCAGGTGTCGATCTGCAGGCGGGCCGCCTCGGCCAGGTCCATCGCGCGCGGGTCGCTTGCCGCCACGCCCGCGTCCATCAGCGCCGCCGTGTCCGTGCCGATCTGCTGGTTCTCGGCCTTGAACCGCTCCCAATCGGCCCTGGTGTAGCGCGCCGTGCGCCGCGCCGACTCCTTGTAGGCGTCGGTGTCGCTCCAGCGCTCCTTCACCTCGTCTTCATACTCGGCCGGGTCGAAGTCGCCGAAGACCTCGAACGTCTCTTCCTTCGTCATGCGTACACCTGTCCTTTCTGCGTTGATCGCGCGCTCCACCGAGGTGATGAGTGCGGCGGTGCGGGCCGATTTCTGCGTGAGCATCTCGCGCTGCAGCTCGAGCGCGGCACGGCGGTCGAACGCGCCCCCGGCGAGGAGCACCCCGATGTCGTCAAGCGGGATCTCGAGCTCGCGGAAGAGCAGGATCTCCTGCAGGCGGTCGAGGTCGTCCCTGCCATAGAGGCGGTAGCCCGCCTCGGTGCGTGCCGAGGGCACGAGCAGCCCGAGCTCGTCGTAGTGGTGCAGAGCGCGCACGCTCACACCTGCCAGGCGAGAGACCTCGCTCACCGTGAGGAGTTCGTCTGCGGCGACACCCGTCGTTCTGGTCATTCCGATCACCTCCGCAGCGGAGCATAAACCCTCACGTAACGTGAGGGTCAAGCCCTCCGACAGATTATCTTCGGTCGGCTCGCTGAAGCGATACGATGGGCGGGGTCATGCATCGTCCGAGGAGGCGCTCATGGGGGCAAGCGGATGGCGTACGAAGCGGGGGCGCAAGGCGCTCGCCGCGGTGGTCTACTCGGTGCTCGGCCGCGGGCTGGTGGCCTGCGCGAGGCTCGATCCGCGGGTGCGGGACGAGGTGCGCACATGGCCGGACGGTGCCGTGGTGACGCTCAGGATCGCGCCGTTCGGCCCGCAGGTCTCGTGGCGCACCGCAGGCGGGGTGCTGTCGTACCTCGGCGGTGCCGAAGTGACGTCGGATCTCCTCGTGACTTTCAAGAGCGTCGATGACGCGGTGCCGCTGCTCCTCGGCATGAAGGCGGTGCTGGGCTCGTTCGCCGAGCATCGGGCGACCGTTCGCGGTGACCTCGCCGCGGCGATGTCGCTCGTGCGCTGTCTGCACATCGTGGAGGGCTACCTGTTCCCGGACGTGATGACGCGTCGCATCCTGCCGCACCCCGCCAAACGACACGTGAGTCACGCGAAGGCCTACCTCTTCCTCGTCTTCCGCACCGCGTCACTGGAAGGAGCCACCTCGTGATCCCCGACTACTACGAGTTCTGCAACTCGGCAAAGATCGTCTCCGGCAGCAAGGCGCTCGAGCACATCGGCTACGAGCTCGCCGCGCTCGGCGCCAGCAAGCCGCTCGTGCTCACCAACAAGCAGCTGCTCGAGCTCAAGGTCGCCACCGTGGTGCTCGACGCGCTCAAAGACACCGAGGCCGAGGTGGTCGCCGTCTACGACGACGTGCCGGTGGACAGCTCGGTTGCGGTCGTGAACGATGTGGCCCGCGTGTACCGGGAGACGGGCGCGGACGCGATCGTGGCCGTGGGCGGTGGCTCGGTGCTCGACACTGCCAAGGGCGCGACGATCGTCCTCACGCACGGCGCCGAGGACCTCATGGACTACCGCGGAGCCGAGAGCCTGATGGGCCGGCGTGCAATCGCGTTCATCGCGATTCCCACCACGGCCGGGACCGGCTCGGAGGTCACCTCGGCGGCGGTCATCAAGGATACCGAGCGGCACGTGAAGATGGGCTTCACCTCGCTTTCGCTTCTGCCGGATGTGGCCATTCTCGACCCGCGGATGACGACCGGCCTGCCACTTCGGCTCACCGCATCCACTGCGATGGACGCGCTCACGCACGCCGTGGAGTCGTTCAGCTGCGTGCAGGCCAACCCACTCTCCGACGGCTACTCCCGTGCGGCGATCGATCTCATCCGCGAGTACCTGCCGAAGGTGATGACTGACTCGAAGGACCCCAAGGTGCGCCTTGCGCTCGCCAACGCGGCGTTGCTCGCCGGTGCGGCGTTCAGCAACGCGATGGTGGGCATCGTGCACGCGATCGGGCACGCTACCGGCGGAGTGGCCGGCGTACCCCATGGCGACGCGATGGCGATCCTGCTGCCGCACGGCATGGAGTTCAATCTCGGCTGCGCGGGCGACCGCTACGGCGAGCTGCTCCTCAATCTTGCGGGCGCCGAGGTGTATGCATCCACGCCGCGCGAGGAGCGTCCGGCTGCGGCGATCGAGGCGGTGCGCGCGATGATGCGCGCGCACCACGAGCAGGCCGGGCTGCCCCTGACGCTGACCGAAGCCGGCGTGCTGCCCGAGCAGGTCCCGGATATCGCGAAGGCTGCGCTCAACGACGGCGCCATGTCGATGAACCCGAAGCAGCCCACCTACGAAGAAGTCGTGGAGATCCTGAAGGCCGCGCTGTGAGCACGGCGGACGCTTCCGGCGTCTGCGGCTGGATGGGTCGCGTGCTGCGCATCGACCTCACCTCGCGCGAGGTGAGCGACTACCCGTGGAGTGCCGATGACCGCCGCACCTGGCTCGGCGGCAAGTCGATGGCGGCGCGCATTCTTGCGGACGTGCTCACTGCGGAGACGGACCCGCTCGGGCCGGAGAACGTCATGGTGATCGCCACCGGGCCGCTCACCGGCACGGGCGCGCCGTCGAGTGCGCGGTTCGACATCTCGGCACGCTCGCCGCTCACGGGGCTGATTGCCTCGTCCAACTGCGGCGGGCCGTTCGGGACGTACCTCAAGAAGGCGGGCGTCGATGCGCTCGTGATCGAAGGCACCGCGGGCTCGCCGGTCTGGCTCGAGGTCAGCGAGGCGGGCGTGGTATTCCACGATGCGGACGGCATCTGGGGGATGCGCACCACCGAGGCGCAGGAGGCGATGGCATCGGCAATCGATGCGCGCTGCGGAACGATGGTGATCGGACCTGCGGGAGAGAACCGGGTGCTCTACGCGAGCGTGCTCTCGGGTGAGCGGGCAGCGGGTCGCGCAGGGATGGGAGCGGTGCTCGGCGCGAAGAACGTGAAGGGCATCGCGGCGTGGGGCGAGCGCACGGTCGAGGTCGCACATCCCGAGAAGTACCGGCAGCACCTCAAGAAGTGGATCGCTTCGCTCAAGAGCCACCCGATCGCGGGTGGGTCGCTCCCGGCACTCGGCACAGCCGGCTTCCTCGAGCCGATGCAGGAACTCGGCATCGTGGCCACGCGCAACTTCAAGGCCGGACGCTACCAGCACGCCGCCGAGATCGACGGGCGCGCACTCGCCGAGCGCAGGCTGGTCGCCAACGCGGGCTGCCTGTCGTGCCCGATCCGCTGCGCGCGGGTGGTTGAGCTCGAGGGTCGCCGCGTGAAGGGGCCCGAGCTCGAAACGCTCGTGCTGCTCGGCGCCAACCTCGAGAACCCGGATCTCGACCGCATCATCGAGTGGAACGTGCAGCTCGACGAACTCGGGCTCGACACGATGTCGACCGGCGTCACGCTCTCCTACGCGATGGAGGCAGCCGAGAAGGGCCTGTGGGACAACGGCCTCGCGTTCGGCCAGACCGACGGCCTGGCGGTACTCTTCGAAGACATCGCGTACCGTCGCGGGCTGGGTGATGAGCTTGCCGAAGGTTCGCGCGCGCTCGCGAAGCGCTACGGTGGCGAGGACTTTGCCATGAACGTGAAGGGGCTCGAGCTTGCGGCCTACGAGCCGCGCGGTGCGGTCGGCCAGGGACTCGGCTACGCGGTGAGCAACCGCGGCGGCTGCCACCTGAACGCCGGCTACGCCGTGGCACTCGAGGGCCTTGCGCTCCGCATGGACGGCCGCTCGCCGAGGAGCAAGGCGGCTCTCACCGCGTTCTTCCAGGACCTGCTCGAGGTCGTGTCTGCTTCCGGAGTGTGCCTGTTCACCACGCTCGGCGTGTTTCCCGGCGCGCTTGTCGAGCATCCGGAGCGCGGACTCGGCGCGGCCGTGGCGCGTGTGTTCTCCTACGCGGGCGGCGTGATGCATCTGCTGCGCGTGTTGCCGCGCGGTCTGCTCGGCATCCCGATGCCGCTCGTGCCGCACATCCGCGCACTCGAGCTCGTCACGGGCGAGCGCTACCGCTTCGGCGGCTTCTGGTCGGTGGGCGAGCGCGCGTACAACCTCGAGCGCGTCTTAGGCCTGCGCTTCGGCAACGGTGGTGCGCTCGGCGATACGCTGCCCACGCGTCTGCTCGAGGAGCCGCAGGACCCGGCGGACCCGACGAGCGTGGTGCCGCTTGAGCGGCTGAAGGCTGACTACTATCACCAGCGTGGTTGGACCGCCGATGGGGTGCCGGAAGCCAAATTGCTCCGGCGGCTGGGCATCCCGGCGCGGTAACTTCGATCCGGCGCGGGAGCGCTGGGGTATCCTCAGCTGCATGACTGCAACCGTCATCCTCGCGCTCTCGACCTCGTTGCTCTTCGGCGTGGGCGACTTCCTCGGCGGCGTCGCTACGCGGCGCGATTCCGCGTACGCGGTCACCGGCACGTCTCACCTGCTCTCGATCGTGCTGATGACCGTGGCCGTGCTGCTGCTTCCCACAGCGCATCCCACCACGGCCGATCTCGCGTGGGGGGCCGTCTCAGGCCTCGCCGGCGTGGTGGGTGTGATCTCGCTCTTCGGCGCGCTTGCGGTGGGCCGCATGAGCATCGTGGCGCCGGTCTCGGCCGCGCTCTCGGCGTCGTTGCCGGCGATCTACGACCTCGCGACCGGGACCTCGCTCTCACCGCTCACGATCGCCGGGATCGCGCTTGCGCTCGTGGCGATCGTGATCGTGAGCATCGCTCCCGACGAGCAGTTGCACGAACCCGCGCGCGAGTACCGTCCGAGGCGCGCGCTCGGACTCGCAATGCTCTCGGGCGTGGGTTTCTCCGGCGCGTTCATCGCATTCTCGTTCACGGCTGCCGAGAGTGGCCTCACGCCGGTGCTCGCCGCGCGCGTGGTGTCCATCGTGGTCTCAGTGTTGCTCGCGCTGCGCTTCGGACGCGGATTTCCCGTCGACCGCACGGCGCTCGCGCCCACGCTCGGCGCCGGTCTCACCGACGCGCTCGCCAACATCACTATGCTCACCGCCATCCGCCTCGGCCCGCTTGCGATCGCCTCGGTGCTCGGATCGCTGTTCCCCGTGGTGGTGGTGACCCTCGCGCGGGTCTTCCTCGGCGAACGCCTGCACGCGTGGCAGAAGGTCGGCGTTGCGATAGCGGTTGTTGCCGTGCTGCTCTCGGCGCTCCCCTGACCCGTCTTCGGGTACCCTTATCTGCAGACACGCAGATGATGGTTGACCGAGAGGAGCGCGCATGCTCGCACTGGATATCCCCGGCTATGGAGCGCTCGCCCTCGAGCATCTCGTGCTCGACGTGAACGGCACGATCGCGGGCGGCGGTGAGCTGCTGCCCGGCGTGGCCGAAGGAATCGCTGCGCTTGCCGGGGTGCTGCACCCGGTCGCGATCACGGCCGACACCCACGGGACGGCGAAGGCCCTCGGCGAGCGTCTCGGCATCGACGTCCACATCATCGCCTCGGGCTGGGAGGCGGGCGACAAGCTCGCGCTCGTTCAGGAGCTCGGGGCCGACTCAGTGGTGGCCATCGGCAACGGCGCGAACGACGCGCTCGTGCTGAAGGCATCCGCGGTCGGCATCTGCGTGATCGGACCGGAGGGTGCCTCGCGAGCAGCGCTCGAGGCCGCCGACGTCACCGTGCCCTCGATCGAGTTCGCCCTGCAGCTGCTCGCCGATCCCCGGCGTCTGCTGGCGACGCTGCGCACATGACGACTGCTGCGCGCAGACCGCTCATCACCGTCGTCGGCGGCGCGAACGCCGACCTCGTCGGCATTCCTGAAGGCCGCTTCGCCCTGCGCGACTCCAACCCCGGTCACGTCCGGCGCAGTCCGGGTGGGGTGGGGCGCAACGTGGCGGAGAACCTCGCCCGCATCGGCGCCGAGGTGCGGCTCGTGACCGCATTCGGTGATGACGAGGAGGCCACGTGGCTGGCTGCCGAGTGCGAAGCTGACGGCATGGACACCTCGTTCAGCGTTCAGGCTACAGGTATCCCCGGCTGCCGGTATGTGGCCGTGCTCGACGGCACCGGCGACCTGGCCGCCGCCGTGAACGACATGCGCGCGCTCGACGTGCTGACGCCGGATGCGCTCGACCCGGCCGCGTTCGAGGGAGCCGACGCCGTGGTGTTCGACACCAACCTCCACGGCTCGACCATCGCCCGCATCGCCGAGCTGGCGGGCGATATCCCGCTCGTGCTCGATCCCGTCTCTACCGCCAAAGCGCCCAAGACCATCCCCGTGCTCGGCAGACTCGCGGCCTTCAAGGGCAACCTTCGGGAGGCCGAGGAGCTCTCCGGTGCTGCCGGAGCCGAGGGGGCTGCCAACCGGCTTCTGTTGACCGGCGCGGAGCGCGTCTTCGTGACGATGGGGGCGGGTGGCGTGTGGTGCGCTTCGGCCTCGGGGTCCTTCGCCGTGCCTGCCTTTCCCGCGAGCGTGGCGAACGCGACCGGCGCAGGAGACGCCTTCACGGCGGGTGTGGCCTGGGGGATTGCGACTGGCATGACGCTACGGCAGACCGCCGAGTGGGCGAGCGCGATGTCGGCGATCGCCCTGGAGAGCGAGCGGACCGTGAGTGAGGAAATGACCGCGGAAGCGGTGCGCGTACGGATGGAGGCGGATTCCCGATGAGGCCGCATCTCAGGATCACCGATGAAGTGAAGGAAGCGCTCGATGCCGGTCGTCCGGTCATCGCGCTCGAGTCTACGATCATCTCGCACGGCTTCCCGTACCCGGCAAACGTCGACTCGGCCCGGGAGTGCGAGCGCATCGCCCGCGAGGAGGGCGTGGTGCCGGCGACGATCGGCGTCATCGGCGGGCAGCTCGCCGTGGGACTGAGCGAAGGCGAGATCGAGCGGCTCGGCTCCAATCGCGACACGCCGAAGGCGAGCCGTCGCGACCTGCCGATGCTCCTGGCGACCGGCTCCGACGGGGCGACCACGGTGGCCGGCACGATGGCGGTCGCAGCGATGGCGGGCATCAGCGTGTTCGCCACCGGCGGCATCGGCGGCGTCCACCGAGGTGCCGAGCGCTCGTTCGACGTCTCGGCAGACCTCGAGGAGCTCAGGCGCACGAGCCTCGCGGTGGTCTCGGCCGGCGCCAAGGCGGTGCTCGACATCGGGCTCACGCTCGAGTACCTCGAGACGCGCGGCGTGCCGGTGCTCGGCTATCAGACCGACGCGTTCCCGGCCTTCTATACGCGCGACAGCGGCTTCGGCGTGGACGCGCGCTTCGAGACGCCGGACGACATCGCGGCCGTGCTACAGGCCAAGTGGGAGACCGGCCTTCATGGCGGCGTGCTCGTGGCCAATCCGATCCCTGAGGAGTACGCGCTCGACCCGGTGGAGATCGAGGAGATCATCGCTGCCGCACTCGCCGAGGTGCGCGAGAGCGGCGTCCGGGGCAAAGCGATCACCCCGGTCCTGCTCGCCCGGATCCACGAGCTCACAGGAGGAGCGAGCGAGGCGTCGAACAAAGCGCTGGTGTGGTCGAATGTCCGTCTCGCGTCCAATATCGCGACTGCGCTTGCGGCGCGCGTCCGAACAAGCCATATCGCCGGGAGGCATCAGTGACAGACGAACCAAGCAACCACCGGGCGTACGACGACTCGCTGCTTGAGATGGTCCGCGGCGCCGAAGCTGACTTCCTCGCCGGCAAGCATGGGCGATACGGCGACGTCGAAGGCGCCGTGCGCATCTTCCTCGAGATACTGCGTGGGTTCGAGTTCATGCAGAGCGACAGGCCGATCGTGACCGTCTTCGGCTCGGCGCGCTTCCGCGAAGGCGACCGCTATTACGAGCAGGCCCGCGAGATGGGCCGCGCGCTCGGCGAGGCTGGCTTTGGCGTGATGACCGGCGGCGGGCCGGGGATCATGGAGGCGGCCAACCGCGGCTGCAAGGAGGCCGGCGGCCTGTCGATCGGCGCCAACATCCGTTTGCCGCACGAGCAGGATCCCAATCCGTACATCGACCGCTTCATGGAGTTCGAGCACTTCTTCGTGCGCAAGGTGATCATGGTGAAGTACTCCTCGGCGTTCGTCGCATGCCCCGGAGGCTTCGGTACGCTCGACGAGATCTTCGAGACGCTCGTGCTCATACAGACCGACAAGATCGACGACTTCCCGGTTATCGCGCTCGGCGCAGACTTCTGGGGTCCGATGGTGGACTTCTTCCAGCAGCGCATGGTGGCCGAGGGAACGATCACGCCGGCCGATATCGATCTGATGCGCATCACCGACTCGATCGACGAAGCGATGGTGCAGATTCTGAGCAGCCCGTACACCGGCACGCTGGCTCGCTAGTTGCAGCGCCCCTGCCGGGCGGGTATACGCTTAGGTGTCCGGTGACACCTCACCCGGCAGGTTGCCATGGCAGCAACGCTCGCGACACGTGCGCGCCGAAGCCCGATCCGCTACGGGCTTGGGGTAGTGTGCGGCCTGCTCGTGGTCGCGCTCCTCGTCGCCAACCTCGTCGGGTATGCGCGCTTCCTCGCCTTCAGCGCCGCGCTTGACGCCGCGCTCGCCGCCGAGTCTTCCGGGCGCACCGTCGAGTGCGCGTGGAGCTTCCCCTTCCAGGAGAGCCGCTGCATGGTGAGCGTGGAGGTCGACGAGGCCGAACTGGTCGCGGCGGACCGGGTACCGACATCGGCGATCTTCGGCTCGGACGGATGGCTGCGCGAGCGCTACGTCGCCGAGGTCGTGGGTGCGCAGGCCGACAGTCCGGTGGTCGAGCGTCTGGTGACCGAGTTCCGGCGCATCCGCGCCGAGCGTTCGCTCGACTCCGACGAGTACCTCGAGCTGATGGTGGCGGCCGTGCAGGCCATCCCGTACGGCGATCCGGACGAGGAGACGATGCTCGCCGCCGAGGTGCTCGTGCAGGGCCGCGGCGTGTGCACCGACAAGAGCCTGCTGCTGGCGAGCCTGCTCGCCCACGAGGGATACGAGACCGTGCTGTGGGTCTTTCCCACGCAGCGTCATGTGGCGCTCGGTGTCGCGAGTGATGGCGCCAACTTCCGGGGCACGCGGTATGCGTTCGTGGAGACCACCACCCCCGCGTTCGTCGGCCAGGCCTCGCCCGAGTACCGCGCGGCGGGACCTGTGGTGCTGCCGCCCTCGCAGGTGGACCTCGGCGGCAGCAGGTCGTACGGGTCGGGCGAGCAGGTGGAGGTGATCCTCGCGGAGCTGCGGCGCCTCCAGGTGGTCTCGCTCACGGCCGATGGCTATGACGCCTACGCGCGTACGTCCATCCAGCACCGCGAACGGTATGCCGCACGGGCGATGGAGCAGTGGATCGCCGATGCGATGGCCACCTTCATCCTCACGCATACGCACGACCGCGCCGGCGTGCACTCGCTGCTCACCGCATCGCCGCCGTTGCCGACTCTCCGCTCCTAGCCTCGCGGGTCCCTAGCGGCGCTTGAGGTCGCGCGAGAGCGCCATCGCCGCCCGGGCGCCTTCGCCCGCCGCGATGATGATCTGCTTCCCCGGCGTGTCGGTGACGTCGCCGGCCGCGTAGATCCCCGCTGCGCTCGTGGCACCACGGTTGTCGATGACGATCTCGCCCTTCTCGTTCATCTCCACGAGTCCGGCGGTGAACTCGGAGACCGCGATCGAACCGCTCTCGATGAAGATGCCGGTCACGGGAACCGTCTGCTCGGTTCCCTCCTTGGGGTTCATCACCTTCACGCCGGTCACCCGGGTGTCGCCCACGATCTCGGTGACCTTGAAGCCGGTAAGCAGCGCGATGTTCGGCGCCGAGGTCACGCGCTCCATCATCGCCTCGGGCACCTTGGGCGTCTGGAGCGAGATGAGGGTAACGCGGGCACCGAGTGTGGCGAGCTCGAGCGCGGCGTCGGCGGCCGACTCGCCCGGGCCGACCACAGCCACATCGGCGTCTTTGAAGAACGCCGCGTCGCAGGTGGCGCAGTAGGAGACGCCACGTCCGGTCAATTCGCTCTCGCGCGGGACGCCAAGCTTGTTGTACTCCGCGCCCGCCGTGTAGATGACGGCCCGCGCGAGGAAGTCACCCGCGCCCTCCGTGCTCAACGCGAAGCGCCCATCCTCCGCGCGACGGATGCCGGCAACGCGCGCGTAGACCGTCTCCATCCCGAAGCGCTCCGCCTGCTGCTGCATGGCGATGGAGAGGTCCAGGCCGTTCACCCCGTCCGGGAAGCCCGGATAGTTTTCGACCGCGTCCGTCGTCGCGATCTGCCCGCCGAGCACGCCGCCCTCGAACATCACGGTCGAACGAAGGGCGCGCGCGGCGTAGAGGCCGGCGGCAAGGCCCGCCGGGCCGCCACCGACGATGGCGATCGCGATCTCGCGGACGGGGGGGGCTGCGGTCACTGGGTCACCCTTCCAGGTGGTGTCATCACTTGCGAGGGCCGCCGGTCGCGGCGAGACTGGACAGGCTCGAAGGGGGCATCGTGACGCTCGACCAGCCGTCAGACGCAGACCGCGCCGTCGCGAAGCCGGAGACGCTCGCCAAGATGCAGAAGTTCGTGGAGAACTTCGCACAGAAGTCAGGCACGTTCCTCCACCCCCAGCCCGAGATCACGGAGTTCCTCGTGATCGGCCTCGCCAAGAACGTGGACGAGGTCGGGAAGCCGCTCTGCCCCTGCATGTTCTTCGAGGACAAGCAGGAGGAAATCGAAAAGAAGTTCTGGATCTGTCCCTGCGAG